>NZ_JBHNPP010000014.1:0-142236 GCF_042436695.1 Flavobacterium sp. HJSW_4 | reverse complement strand
TGTAACTCTATCAGCAATTCCGTAACCGTTTAATTTACTTGTAGAAACCATATTAATGTCTCCGTTAAGATTCAAATAGAATTTATTATACATATTCCAATCTACATCTGCACGAATCGCAGTTGGCAAGTTTGTTTTTACTCCTTTTGAACTTGAAATTTTAGTATAATGTTCATTTAAGAAATCATATAAATCTGATGCCTCGTCGATCATCTCTTGCGTAATAACTCCGTTTGCATTATAAGTGTCAACTTTTGAGTTTTTATAATTGATAGATCCGATATCTGTTACCGATAAACCGAAACGTAATTTATATTTATTTAAATCTCTAAAATTATTGTCTGCTGGTTTTGCTTTGCTAACATCATATTTGTCGTAATCTGGTCTCCATTCGTAAACCAAACCAAAATCAAAACCAAATCCGCGTGATTTCGAATCAAATTCGTAATCATCATTTGCTTCCCAATCTTGACTACCTCCAACGGTAACTTGACCATTTGAAACTAAAGATCCTTCTTTCGGATCTGCTGCGTTTTCAACATAAGCAACTCTCACATCTTTTCCGTGAACATAACCATTTATACCTCCTTGAAGATATTTAGCAGTTAAACCTCCTTTTAAAAAGTGCTGATCTTTTTGAAATAAAACAGCTGCATACGAAATTCCAAGTTCGCCCCAAGAATGAGATGATGCGTTTGGATTTCCTAAATTGTAATTAAAGCTTTCAGACTGATCTAATCCGTCTTTTACCTGATCTACAAGGTAACCGTTAAGTTTGTTGATATTAGAAACAGATCTTGCTCTTGTAAAAACAGCCAAAGTATGTTTTGGTGCAATATTGAACATAAAAGATGGTCCCATGATATCAAAATTTGCCAATCCGTTGTTAGCATTTTTTGGAGATACTTTTGACTGGCTTTCGAAATCATATCCGTCTTTGTAAACATCAAATAATTTAACGCCATATAAGTCATTTTCTACAGCACCACTAATAGAAAACAGATTTATATCTGTCTTAAATCTTGAATCTGCAATAGAAGCCGGATTGAATAAAACGCTTTGCACTCCCGCATAGTTGTCATGAAAATAGCCTAAATAGGATTGTGCCTTTGCGCTAAAAGAAATAATTAAAAAAAATAAAATAGGTAATTGTTTTCTCATTAAAATTTAGTTTTAGTTGCGCGCAAAACTACAACAATTAAAACCTAAAAAGGTTAAGAAAACATTGAATTCATGTAACTTCTTTGATGAATTATGTAAGAAAAAAAGAGGCTTCAAAAGTATCTTTGAGAACAACCTAATATACAGACAATTATGAGCCCAAATATTGGAATTACCGCAAAGAATTTAAAAAAGAGCGCTACTATTTTAGCAACAATTTTATCAAATGAAATGACATTATATGTAAAAACTAGAAAATTTCACTGGAATATTTCAGGAAATAGCTTCATGGAACTGCATAAATTGTTTGAAGAACAGTACCGCGTTCTTGAGGCTAATATTGATGAAGTTGCAGAACGCATCAATCAATTGGGAGAAAAAACAATCGGGACAATGAAAGAGTTTATAGATAATTCTACTTTGAAAGAATCTCCTAAAGAATATGCTTCACAAAAAAATATGCTATCTGAACTTTTAGAAAACCATGAACAATTGGTAACCGAATTTAGAGGTTATATTCCTGTTTTTGAAAACGAAAATAATGATATAGGTTCTGCCGATTTTGTAACAGGATTACTGCAGGAGCACGAAAAAATGGCTTGGATTCTGAGAAGATATCAGGAATAAAAAAAGTGCAAAAATGAAAATTATGCAACAGTCAAAAAAATAAATGTAACAAAAGGCCGACTGAAGTTTTGCAATTTTACATTACATAAAACAATAAAAAAACACGATCATGAATACTACAGAAATAAAAGGAAACTGGAATGAGTTAAAAGGAAAATTGAAGCAAAAATATGCTGAATTAACAGATGACGATTTGATGTTTGCTGAAGGAAAAGAAGATGAAATGTACGGAAAACTTCAGCAAAAACTAGGAAAAACAAAAGAAGAATTTCATCAAATCCTGTCTGATTTGTAAATCCTTGCAACTCAATCAGGGAAATACCGTCTAGTAAAAAATATTAGGCGGTATTTTTTTGAAAAAATTATTTTAAAATCACATTTACTTGTAATTCTATATCATTTAAAAGCAAAAACACCAAATAAAATAAGTATCTTTAACCAAATTTCTATAAAATGAAACTATTTATAAAGTTCGACATTAACACTATTTGCTCTCTTTATTTAAAACAAAACCTAGAACAAAATAACATAAATTTTACAACTCTAGGCTTTGGTGAAATTGAGATTGAAGACAATCTAGATGCCGAAGCATTGGAGAATTTAAAAACAAATTTGGCTCCGTGTGGTTTTGAAGTAGTTGAAAATCAAAAAAGTGTATTAGTCCAAAAAATAAAAGATGCGATTATCGAACTTGTATTTATGGACGACAGCAATAATTACAAAAGTTCTGTGTTTTTGGCAGAAAAGCTAAACCACAGTTACGGCTATTTATCAAATGTTTTCTCAGAAGTAACTTATTCTTCTATTGAAAATTTTATTATTTTGCAGAAAATTGAAAGAGCAAAACAGCTAATCATTATCAACGAAATGAGTTTGACTGAAATTGCTTTTTTACTTAATTATTCGAGCGTTGCGCATTTGAGTACACAGTTTAAAAATACAACTGGAATTACTCCATCTGCTTTTCAGAGAATTATTAAGAAACGAAGAGAAAATTTAAAATAAAACCCAAATACCACATTCAAAATGCAAAAAAACGCATTACACATTTTATTGGCCGATGATGATGAAGATGACCGTCTTTTTTTTAAAGATGCGTTCGAAGAAATAAAAATACAGACAAATGTAAATTTTGTTCATGACGGAATGCAGTTGATGGATCATTTGATGAACCCAGACAATAAACTTCCAGATATTTTGTTTCTAGATTTGAACATGCCTAAGAAAACAGGTAAAGAATGTTTGATTGAAATCAAAAAAACGGACCACTTAAAAGATATAATTATTGCCATTTATTCTACTTCTTCTTCTGAAGAAGATATTGAAGATACTTTTATTCAAGGAGCTAATATTTACATCAAAAAGCCAAGCGATTTCAATACATTGAAAAAAATAATTAATGAAGTCGTAACTGTAAACTGGCACTATCATACCTCTGGGTTAAACCGTGATAATTTCTTGCTGCGACTAAAATAAGAGCATACCAATGAAATGGATACCAAATTTTAATTCTTCAAACTCTTTGAGAGTTATTTTTGTAATCGCAGTTTTCATTCTGTTATTTCTTTCTTCAATCGCTTACAAACATAATCAAGACTTGAACGAATCGAGTAAATTGGTTATGCATACTTACGAAATTAACATACAGCTCGAACGATTAATGTCGGCTATAAAAGATGCAGAAACGGGCCAGCGAGGATACATCATCACTCGCAATGCCCGTTTTTTAACTCCTTACATCTATTCGCGCGATAAGGTAAATACTTCCTTTATTACCTTAAAAAAACTAACTGCTGATAACAAACCGCAACAGGAAAATCTTCAGAAACTTTTTAAGCTCATAACACAGCGCTTTGTTTCTTTTGAAAATTGTTTAAAGTACAGCGATCCAAAAACATATGACAAAAGAAAGCTAGACAACCACATGTTTGGCGGAAGGATCTTGATGGAAAACATTCGTTTTAAGGTCGACGAAATGAACGATATTGAAAAAACGTATCTTAAAAAAAGGCTTAAAATTTACGATGCCGAAATTTCATTAAGTCCACTTTTTTCTATTTCGTTATTTTTGGTTGCCTTGTGTTTCATCTTATTATCTTACAGACAAATTAGCCGTGATTTTGAGCGTTTGAAAGTATTCAATAAAAAACTTTTAATCTCAAGCGGTTTGATTTCTGAATCTGAAAGTATTGGAAAATTCAGCACTTGGCAATGGGATTTAGATTCGGATAAAATAGATTTTTCAGACAATCAGTTTCGATTATTAGGCCTTGAGCCAAAATCTTTCGCTCCAAATAAAGCGACACTTTTAAAATATGTTCATCCAGACGATAAAGAATCTGTGGCAAAAGCCATAGACGGAATTTTAGACAAAAAACATCTTCCGTTTGTGTACTATAAAATCGTACGCCCAGATTTTGAAGTCCGTTATTTTAAAACAACAGGAAAACTAGTTACCGATCAACAAGGCAGTAAAATTTTGCTTGGAATTAACTTTGATATTACAGACGAACATCTTCTAAATATCGAATTGCAGGAACGAAATAAAGAATTAGAAAAAAGCAATAAAGAATTGGCTTCTTTCAATCACGTTGCGAGTCACGATTTGCAAGAACCGCTTCGAAAAATACAGACTTTTATTTCGAGAGTTTCGGATGCCGATAAAGAAAAAATGTCCGAAAGCGGTAAAAATTATATCACCAAAATTGAAAGTTCAGCAAAAAGAATGCGTGTTTTAATAGACGATCTTTTGCTGTTTTCTAGAACGAATACCACGAAAAAAGAATTCATTAAAGTAAACTTGAACGAACTTCTGAGCAACGCAGAATCTGAATTGGCAGAAATGATTGAAGAAAAGAAAGCTGTTATTAAGGTTTCTAAACTTCCTAAACTTTCTGTAATTCCTTATCAAGTCGAACAGCTGTTTATTAATTTAATTGGAAACTCTTTAAAATACAGTCAGCCTGATATTGAACCTGAAATTTCAATTTCTAGTGAAAAAGTGAATTCTTCCGATTATCCAGAAATTTTGGAACAATCTGTAAAGAAATTTCATAAAATCACTTTTACAGATAACGGAATGGGATTTGACCCGCAGTTTAAAGAAACTATTTTTATTCTTTTCCAGCGCCTTCATTCTAAAACAGATTATCCAGGAACCGGAATCGGATTGGCGATCTGCAAAAAAATTGTCGAAAACCATAAAGGACATATTACAGCCGATAGCACTTTGGGTAAAGGCTCAACATTTACGGTATTTCTTCCCGATTAAAGTTTTATTTTTATTCGAAAACCTTAAAAATTGTAAAAGAGATTGTTTCTCAACTTATTTGTAAGAAAAAAAATCTCGACATCATACCTAAAACAGAAAAAGAAATTATAGAAAAATCTATAATTTCTTTTTTTTTACACTAAACTCAAACTCCACAAACCATTGATTTTAAAAGGATAAACCCTTTAAAAAATTCTATAATGGGAATTATATAACGATTCATTTTTATGCTGTAAAGGAAAATCTTTCATTCGTTAGCATCTTTGTAATGTAATACTTCAGGAAGTAATAATGAAAGCAATACCCCACTTAAAGACTGTGTATTTTAAAGTCTTTTTCTTATTCGTATTAATTATATGCATCACGTCTTGCAGAAAGATTAATCCGATTGAAAATACTTTGAAAAATCAGGCTTTTGCAAAAAATGAAAGAGAAGAAACAGAAGTCTTTTTTTTTATTTCGGTGGCGAATGTTAGTAAATCTATTATTTCTAAAAGTCAAATTGCGCAACAAAAAAGTTCAGATGTTATTGTTCAGGAATTAAGCAAAAGAATCGAAGTTCAAGAAAATCAATTGCTTGAAGAAATAACAAAAATGGCCACATCAAAGCTCATTGTCATTACTGAAATAAATGCCATGCACAAACGAGACCTGTACAACCTCGTAGATGCTAGTAATAATGATTTTAACAGCATCTATTTAGATGCCATGACAGACGCGATATGCGACCAGATTGAGTTACTTGAAACTATTTCTAGAGAAACAAATGATAAACAAATTTTAGAACTGGTTCTTAGATTTTTACCAGAACAATACAAACTCTTACGAGAGGCTGAAAGAATAAAAAAACAAAATGAATAAACGCCTATTATCTTTTTATCTATCTATTAACTAAATTATCTACTATGAAATTACAAGCCAATTTTTTATGCGCCTTAACACTTTTTTTATCAGCTTCGTTTGGAATGCTGCACGCTCAGGACAATAATGTAAATACCGAATTTGGGGTAAAAGGAGGATTCAATATGTCGAACCTATACGGTAGTGGAGATGACGTCGATGACAACAATATTTTATACGGGTTTAATGCTGGGGTTTACGCCACGCTTCCTATCTCAGATTTCGTTGCCATCCAGCCAGAGATTTTGTTTACCACAAAAGGAGCAGAATTTGAATACAATAATGCTTTTGCAAGTGGGAGTACAAAATTTAAACTGAATTATATTGAAGTTCCATTACTAGTTAGGGTAAATGTAACTAAGAACTTTAATATTCACGCCGGTGGTTATGCATCGTACTTAGTAAGTTCAAAAATAACGGGAGACGGATCTTTCGATTTTGATCAAGAAATTGACAGAGATGATCTTGCAAAATTTGACGCAGGTATCGCTGCAGGTGTTGGAGTTGATTTTGACCCAATCAGTATTGGTGTTCGTTACAACTACGGTTTAACAACTGTTGGAAAAGAAAGAACTGTCGCAGGAACAACCTTTACGGTTCCAGACGCAAAAAATAGCAACTTGACATTATACCTTTCGTATAAGTTAAACTAAACGAAAAATTAATTATTAACCACTAAAATAAAAAACCATGTCAAATTTATTATATACAATCGCAGTGATTTTGGTGATACTTTGGGCTCTTGGGTTCTTTGTTTACAGTTTCGGAAGCATTATCCATATTCTATTGGTAATTGCCATTATTGCAGTATTGCTTCGACTTATTAAAGGTCGAGAAATTTAAAAATCACATTTTATTAAATCAACAAATTATTAAATATTAATCCATTAAAATTAATTTATTATGAAAACTAGTAGCACAATTTTAGGAATTTTAGGAGCCGCAGCGGCGGGAGCATTCATAGGTGTTTTATTTGCACCAGACAAAGGGTCAAACACAAGAAAAAAAATCAAAGATAAATCAAAAGATTACGGAGATAATCTTAAAACAAAATTTGACAACGTTGTAAACACAATTACTTCAAACGGTAAAGAAATTATCGAAGAAGGAAAATCTAAACTTAACCAAGTTAAAGAAGATTACAATACGCTGAAAGACGACGTTAAAACAGTAAAATCAAACTATTAATCTGCAGTATTAATTAGTGAAATTTTCAAACCATAAAACCCTATATCATGGAACCAAATGCAACAACAAACGAGGACTTAAATCTTTATGAAAAAGCTGAAAACTATGCTAAAACAAGTTTAGAATTATTAAAACTAAAAACGGTATGTTCAGTAGCTGATGGTGCTTCATCATTGGCTTCAAAGATAGCGATTGGTATTGTTGTTGCATTTTTCACTTTGTTCCTAAATATCGGGATCAGTTTATGGATTGGAAAAGAACTTGGAGAGTATTACTACGGCTTTTTTATCATGGCGCTATTTTATCTTATTGTAGTGATTGTGGTTGTAAAATCACATCATAAATTGATAAAAACTCCGATCGGAAATACTATCATTTCAAGTATTCTAAAAGAAACAAAAAAGTAGATTTAATTTATTAATAAACATAAAAAGACTATGGAGGCTATTTACAATATTGATCAGTTAAATCGAAAAATCGAGGAATTAGAAGTTCGCCAGGATACAGAATGGTGCGCCATAAAAGACCATATCGATGACATTAAGGAAAACCTAAAGCCAATAAACTTGATTCGAAACACGGTCGAAGAAATCAACGAAACAGTTGGTTTTAAAAGCCATATTGCACAATCTGCAATTAGTATCGGAATTGGTTATCTCGCAAAGAGATTCATTGTCGGAAAAGGCGATTCGATGTTTAAAGGTGTTTTGGGTTCTATCGTTCAACTTATCGTAACGAATCTGGTTTCGAAACCTCATCATGAATCTTCCGAAGATGAAGAAGAGTCATCACAATATGAACCGTCTAGAGAGTAATTTGTCAAACTTAATTTAAATTATTATGGAAAAGTTTAGCGAAATAATGATAAAAAATGGTGTATACGTTTACTCGAATCTATATAAATGTTTTGAATATACGAGAGTATTTCTAGGTGTCTAACTTCATCATACGTTTTTGGGGAAACGATTGATGAAACAAGACCGTCACTATATATTTTTACAAAAAAGCTCAATCTACTTTTGGGGAAGTAGGTTGGGCTTTTTTTCTTTGAGGTACAAAGGTTCAAAGGGGTAAAGTAACAAAGGTTTTCTTTCTTTGTCTTTATTTAAAACCAAAAAGCCGAACAAAATGTTCGGCTTTTTGGTTTTAACCATCTTTATCCACTACTCTTCTCTATAAGAATATATTGTTGTATCAGCTTCGCTTACCGTTTTTAGGACATAACCATCATCAGAAAACTCATAGCTTCTGTCTGGATATTTCGTTACTTGACCTTCGGTATTGGTATAAGTAGTTTCTGTTATTGGCAAAGAAATAAAAGGATCTAAACTTTTATCCTGCGTCACCATAAAAAGCTTACGTGTTTCATCATAAATAGAAACTTCAGTATCTCTAAAAGTCTCTTTAGAGTTGGTATAAACCGTCAGCAATTTATTCTTTTCGTAACTATGATATCTTATTAAATCATAATTTGTTTCTGTACTGTTTCCGGCAAAAATACCTGTAATTCTGCCGAATCCGTCGTATTCGTATTTTGTTATTGAAGTTACTTTTCCGTCAGCATTGGTAAAAACAGCTTTCATAATCAAATTATTAGTATACTGATAAGTTACTTTAGAGATTAAAACACCATTTTTATCAGCCGTTTCTCTACTTTCCAATTTCGATCCGTTGTAATTGTATTTGATGTCACGAACTACATCTGCCAAAGTATTTGGATCTTTATAACGAAAAACCATTGATCTAACCAACGTATCCGAATAGAAATATTCTCTGCTATATGCACTTACCACATTTGGCGAAGTAGCAACTTCTTTTATTAGCAGTTTCTTTATTTTTTTCTTATCTATTTCTGTAACCGTAAAACTATAGCTAACACTGCCTGAAGAAATTACAACAGATGCTGGAGCAGAAAGTGTTTTTTCTGTAATCTTACAAGTGTAAGTCGTTTCATTGATTTTAAAAGTATAAATTATCGCAGAACCACTGTATTCTGTATTGAGAATAGCGTATTGAAAAGTCGTATTCTCAAATATATTTGAAAAAGAAATAGTTTTGGTTAACGGATAAACAATAACAGAAATAGGCTTAACAGTTTCTGTACCCGAACCCGTTTCTGCACTTTTAGCCGAACCAGAAGACTTAGTCAGTTTTTCTCCGTAATACGCTTTGTACTTCGTCTGAGTAGGTTTCGTATCTGCATAAGTCGGAGTCTCTTCCGGTGGCGTTGGCGTATCGCTAGAACAAGAAGCAATACCTAAAGCTAAAACAAAAAGTAAAATTATTTTCTTCATACATTTTAAGATTAAACCTATTTATCATGTTAGGCTGGGGCATGTTTTGTACTTTAATTAAATATTTTCTTATAAAACGAATCGAAAATACATTTTTTTTTGAAATAATTAAGATTCTAAGACACTAAGTTGCTAAGGTTCTAAGTTTTTTCCTAAAGGCACTAACATACTAAGGCTCTGAGTTTTTCTTTGCGCTATTAACCTGAAGCTTCAATACTAAGTTTTTTCCATAAAAAAAGCCGAACATTTTGTTCGGCTTTTTTTATTTATAAGTTCCAAGAGAAAAACTCAGAACCTTAGCAACTTAGTATCTTAGCATCTAAGAAGTTTACGTTAGTAAACTTCTGAAGCTTCTTTCAATTTCTCCATATTGTTTACCAACTGAAGCTCGGCAACGATTTTCTGGATATCACCATTCATGATGTTTCCTAGATCGTAAAGTGTAAGACCAACTCTGTGATCTGTTACACGACCTTGAGCGTAGTTGTACGTACGGATTTTTGCCGAACGGTCTCCAGAACTTACCTGAGAACTACGTTTAGAAGCATCTTCTTCTTGTTTTTTCGCCAATTCCATTTCGTACAAACGAGAACGTAATACGATTAAGGCTTTGTCTTTATTTTTATGTTGCGATTTCTGATCCTGACATTGCGCCACCAATCCTGTTGGAATGTGCGTTAAACGTACAGCCGATTTCGTTGTATTTACTGATTGTCCTCCAGGTCCAGACGAACAGAAGAAATCTACACGAACTTCGTTCATATCGATCTGAACATCAAACTCCTCCGCTTCTGGTAAAACCATAACCGTAGCCGCCGATGTATGCACACGACCTTGAGTTTCAGTCTGCGGAACACGTTGTACACGGTGAACACCCGCTTCAAACTTCAAAGTTCCGTATACATCTTCTCCAGAAACCTCAAAAATAACCTCTTTGAAACCTCCCGAAGTACCTTCGTTCATATCTACAACAGAAGTTCTCCACCCCATGCTTTCGCAATATTTAGTATACATTCTGAATAAGTCACCTGCAAAGATACTCGCTTCATCTCCACCCGTTCCCGCGCGAATCTCCACCATAACGTTTTTAGCATCTTCAGGATCTTTCGGAATCAACATAAATTTGATTTCCTCCTCCAATTCTGGCAAACGCTCCTTAGCTTCATCCAACTGCATTTTGGCCATTTCCACCATTTCAGCATCACTACCGTCAGCAATAATTTCGTTAGCCTCATCGATATTTGCCAAAACTACAATGTATTCTTCTCTCTTTTCAACCAAAGCCTTAATACTTTTGTATTCTTGGTTCAGTTGCTTATAACGCTTTTGATCAGAGATAACATCCGGCTGAATAATCAAATCCGAAATCTCATCAAATCGCTGCTTTACATATTGAAGTCTATCTAACATTTTCTTTTTCCTTTATTTGGACTGCAAAATTACAAAATTTTTGTGGAAAATTCTAGAATTGATTTTTTGTGTTTTTTGAGGGGAAAATTTAGTGGAATTACGATTGTTTTTAGGAGCTGTTTCCTGTCCCGATAGCTATCGGGACTACTCTTTTTTTAGGCAGAAAGTCTTCGGTTTTAATTAAGAAGTTTTCGTTTGCCCAAAAAGGATGCCTCCCGAAGCTTCGGGACTATCAGGGCTAGATTTTTAGTATTTATAAAATCGTTTACGGTTTTCCGTAATGTATTTAGATTTTAAGTCATTAGTTTTGAAACTACTAACTAACAACCACAAACTTTACAAATGAAAAAACTGTTTATCTTATTCTTATTACTCTTTGCAGTAACGCAAAATTATTCTCAAGGAAAGAATTCTGAAACACGCAAGTTTATTGAGAATGCAGAAATTACTCAAATAAATAGAGATTGGAATATAAAAGCAGAATTTAAGTCTGGACTTTCTGACATAGTTTCTTTCTTTCCAATTGAAGTAATTGATTTGAAATCTAATAGAAAAGTAAAATCATTACAATTGGATATAACTCTAAAATATCACGCAAATAACAATAATTTCAAATCTTCATGGATTGATTTAAATGAAGTTGATGAATTTATAATCTTTCTAGAGCAATATGTCATTCCAAATCTGAAAGATAAAACAGAACAAAACCAATCAACTACATATGTTTTTAATTCAAAAGAAATAATGTTTAGTTTTAAAATTCAAAACTCTTCTCGAAGAATATCAATATATCTTAAAGATGATGGAGTTATAGATTATGAAAATTATTTCTGGACAGAAACGCAAGTAGGTAAAATTCCAGAATTGCTAAAGATGTTGAAGGAAATTAAATAATTGGACTTAAATAAAAATAAATGAAAGCAAAAAAAATTACTATTGGACTATTGCTACTAATTTTGGTAACTAGCTTTGTGTCTTGTGCTCCCAAACATTATGAATCGTATCAATCAGGCTTTTTTTCAGGTATTTGGCATGGAATGATCATTGTTTTTTCTTTAATTGGAAAACTATTTGGTTTTAATATTGGAATCTATGCTGAACATAATACTGGATTTACTTACTGGCTTGGATTTATTATTGGAATTGGGGCATTTGGAGGAGGAAGTTCTTCCGCAAGAAATTAAAATATTATACCCCTGTGTTTTATCAAATTTATTTTACAACCATATCTAAATCAGTATTTTAAAAAAATTATGTCAGTTATATTAGATGCAATAAAAGAAAATCTTAGACATATTAAGATTATTTTTGAACCAACAGAAAGTTCCTTTACAAAAGACACAAAAAAAACCGGTGATGCAAAAGAACTAAGCGTAAAGCAATTTATTGAAAGTTTCTTTCCTCAATCATTTCAAATACAAAAAGGCTTAATATATTCGATTGATGACAATTCACAAGAAATTGATTGTGTTTTACTTGCTCCAAATCATCCCAGACTTGTAACTCCCGTTAGAAATATTATTCTCGCTGAGGGCGTTCATGCAGCTATTGAAGTAAAACCTGATATCTCGACTTTAACAGAAAGTTCTGAATTTCATCGCGCTTTAAAACAGATAGCATCTGTTAAAAAATTGAAAAGAAATATACATTTGATGCCAACAGGGTATACTCCTACTGACCATAGTATTCCAAGTATTATTTTCAGTAATAAATCCCAATCATTAGAAAAAATATCTAATTATTTACTGCAACAAGTAAACAAAGGAATTTTTAAACCGACAGATTTACCAGACTTAATTTTCACCATCGATCATGGAATCATTTTTCATTCAGCATATGCATCAGAATGTTTGTTTAAAGATTACATAAATTCTCAAATTAAATTAGAGAAAAACAATATTTTCCTAGAAATTCCTGCTAACGAAATGAGTTTACCACTATTCATATATTTGTTGTATTGCTTCACACCACCTGAGCCTTTTTTATCAGAGCCAATGATAAAGAAATATTTGACTTCGATCAGTTTTCCCTCAATTATTATGAGGCAGTACTGAAAACCTTAACTTAAGGATTTTCAATCCGTGCCCCACGCTGGCGCGAGGGTGTCACTCGTGCAAGAAATCCAAATAAAATCAAAATTTGTATTATAATGGAAGAAAACAAAAAAAGAAAAATTGGCTCAAAATTTTCATAGATATCTTACTTGATTTTATTTTAAAATAGAAATAAAAAAAGCGCAAAAGTCTAAAAAACTCTTTGCGCTTTTTTATACCCAAAACTCACCTCCCAACCTTATAAACCTCATCCAACAATTCCATTTCATCCTCTGGCAATAACTGCAAAGCAATTTCAAGAAGAGTCATTACATTAGGCTCATTGTCTTTTGTGAAACTCGATAAACTTTTAGCTTCTGGATTAAGTAGAATAATACTTGCTTTTAGCAAATCTGAAACCATTAGATTTAATTCGTTATAAGAAGATACTTTTAGCGGTATCGTAAACGAATTGTTTTCTTTAGGCTCTGGTTTTAGTTTGGTAAAATATCTTCCTTTATTTATTAATTCTAACAATTCTTCGGCTCTTTCTTTATTTTGTATTTCCATGATTTTTAGTTGCTTTTTCAATGAAACAAAATTAGAAACACTAAATTATATTTACGTGATTGCAAACAATCGAGTGTATACAACCGATTTTTCATAATCAATTTTATAAATCAAAAATCCTACATGGAATATCTTATATTTGTTTTTAGTCAAATTACATTTTGACGAAATCGATAAAATTAGACATCACATTTAAACATGAGTAATAATAAAATAATTGCAAATCCAAGTTCTCTTCAAATTGGATTCAGCATATTTGGAATGCTATTTTTTTTATCAATAGGTTATTTGGTTTATAATCCCGAATTAGAACCCTATCAGAAAGCCGATTATCGAGCAATGTGGGTTATAATTTCACTCTTTTGCTTCTTCGCGCTAGGTTGTTTATACATGTTATTAAGTTCAAAAAAAGTAGAACTGACGGATGAATTTTTATCTGTTGAATATCCTTTGCTTTTTAAAACTAAAAAAGTCTCACTAGACGATATAAGAAAGGTTTCTGAAGGTAATTACCAAATAAATTCTTCACATGATTCTAGTAGAATTGAAGTCTACAAAGGCCGACAAATTACGATTGAATTTTTCGAGCTAAAGAAAATAACAATTACTTCGTTTGAAGTATCGAATTACGAAATACTAGCACAAAATTTAAAAAACGTCACGAAGTCCTATTTTAAATTACATACAGGAAATAAAAATATAAAAAGCTTCCAAGGATATGGATGGCTTATCTTTATCATTATTTTGACCGTTGGATTACTAATTTCATTAATTCAGAAAAATCTAGGAAACTAACATTTACAAAACATAAAATTAATGACCGAAACTATAACAATTAAAAATAAACCAAACTGGATAATAGCACTATTTTTTCCATTTGTTCTTTTAATTTTGTGTTTTATGATATTAATTATTCTGCCAATCTCTTCCGCAGAAAACACTTATGCATTATCAGCCTTAAATTACATTTTGTCCGTAATTCCTTTTTTAGGAGTCTTTATTCTCGTTTTATATATCTGGCTCTGGAATACTTTTGGAAAAGTGATTTTGGAAATTTCACCTCAAAAAATAAAAGTCATCAGTAAAAACAAACTTTTCGCCAAACCTAAAGAATACATAAATTCTGAAATTAAAAAAATCAGTATTTTAGATTTAGGAATCGAAAAAACAAAATTTTATACGCGCCTTAATTATCTATTTTCAAAATCTCATTTTTCCATTATTATTCAAAAAGATTCTCAAACAATACGAATCGTCGATTGGCTAACTATTGAATATGCAAACAGCATTCTTGAAAAAATCAATAAAATCATAAACTTAAAATAGTAGAAGTGATAGATTATAAAAGGAATTACACAGACAGCGAACTGACTGAGAGAATAAATCTACTTTGGTTAGAATTAGAAAAACAATGCACAGAACTCAATAGTTATGAATTTGAATATTATTGGGAAATGTGGGGTGTAATGTGGATGCCTTGGTTTATAATGATTGATCAAAACTCTTTAAATTTTTCTGCTAATGATATTTCAAGTGATGACTTAGAGATTCTAGTAAAACAAGGAAAACTCGAAATCATTAAAATTTACGAAACACATGAAATGCAAGACGAATTTGAGAGAATAAGATATAGAATAATAAAAAAACATAACTAACCCAAAACCAAAATGTCAAAATTCAACTTCAACAATAAACGATTTGCACTTATTCAGAATTCAGAAAGCGGACAAGTGAATACAGAAACTGTTTTTAATTACAAACAAGACAACAATCTCGTAACAGCCGATTATTTTGGCGGAACAATTAAATATGGAAAAATTATTGCCGAATTGAAAGACGATAAATTAAATATGCTGTATCAATGCTTAACAACAGACAACGAACTGAAAGCAGGAAAAGCATTAGCCCAAATTACGCTGACAGAAAACGGAAAAATAAAATTGTCTCTAGATTGGGAATGGCTCACTAACGGAAACGAAAAAGGAAAATCTGAGTATGTAGAAGTTTAACGAAAATCACGCGACAGCACATTCCATATTTTTTTCTTCCATAATCTGCATATCGATTATTTTTTGAGCGATCGTTCCTCTTTCGAACAGGCGAATGAATTTGAAAACGGCGCTAACAAAATATCCTGGATTAGAAACCAATCGCGCAATTTCGGTTATTCTTTGGTCACGTAATTGCGTGCAGGCTTCTCTTTCGTTTTCTGGAACGGCTACAAATTCGTTGGCAAATTTCCATGCGCCATTTCGTGCGGTTTCCATACTAAAATCGATAAAGAAAGTGTCTACTTTACCTGTAAATTTTAGGATCCACGTGAGTGTTGGCCAGATTTTGATTAAGCATTTTTCGACACCTCCTACCAAATTGCTGAGAATGAAATTTATTTGATCAAAATCATGCTTTAAATCTTCGATATCTTCTACCGTACTAACCTCAGCCGAAGCTATTCCTAAATCGAGATTGATGTGGGCGTTAATTCCGAGGAGTAAATGCTGCAAGACAATTGGCCAAAACTTTTCGGCTTGTTCAAAGGCAAATCCCCAGCATTCAGATGGTTTTTCTTTGGCTTGATATTGATAATAAGCCTTCAAATATCGATTGGCAAAAATGACGTCTAATTTTTCCATTCGCTCTCCATTCTGAAAAGCACCTGCAAGAATTCCTTCTTTCACTCTTACCGTAACTTCACGATATAGAATCGCAAATAAACCTAGATTGCTCTGCTCTATTTTTGATCTTTCTATTATTTCATCCAAAAATAGAATTACTTCATTTATATTTTCCGCTTGTTTCATACTCATTTCTAATTGGTTATATTTAAATTGAGAGAAACGAATATACTTATTTTAAGCTTTCGATTAACGTTGTTTTTTGGAATAAACGACTTTTTTATCTTACAAAAAAATGAAGAACTTGATGCAATCCTTGTAAATCCACAAAATAATTCAGCCTCTATCATATTGAAATCTTTTTCCTATTTTTGAGATTATAAAAAACAGATTATCAATATATTTACTAGAGTGTTTATAATTCATCAATCATCCCAAAAACAAGCAAAATATGATTAAAAATTCCATTTTATCCGTTTTAGTTATTTTGGCATTGGCTTTAAATTCCTGCAAACAGGAACCAAAAGAAACGCCCGCACCATTAATCGACGTAAAGACTTTCTTCAAAAATGGAGAAAAAAGCTCTTTCAGAATTTCGCCAGATGGAAATTATTTCAGCTATCGTGCCGATTATAAAGGAAAAACCAATGTTTTTGTTCAAAAAGTAAACGACACTAAAGCTGTTCGTGTAACTAATGATACGCTGCGAAGCATTTTCAGTTATTTCTGGAAAGGTGACCGAATTATATACGCGCAAGACGTTGGCGGAGACGAAAATTTTCAGCTTTTTTCGGTAAAAGCAGATGGAACCGACTTAAAAGCATTAACGCCTTTTCCGGGTGTTAGGAGTGACATTATAGATGATTTGCTTGATGTGCAAGGCAAAGAAAAAGAACTGATTGTACAAATTAACAAAAGGGTTAAAGAATATTTTGATCCGTATCTTTTGAACGTCGAAACTGGAACCTTGACATTACTTTACAACAATAAAGAAAATTTTGACGGATGGGTGACAGACAATAACGGTGCGATTCGTCTTGCTTCTAAAACTGACGGCGTAAACATTACTTGGAATTATCGAAATTCTGATAAAGAGCCTTTTACACCTTTTATTACCACAACTTTTAAAGATGTTTTTACGCCTTCTTCTTTCGACAAAGACAATAAAAACATTTATGCGCTGAGCAACATCGGCAAGGACAAAATAGGTTTGGTTGAATATGATCCTATTGGTAAAAAAAATGTAAAAGAATTATTTGCCGACAATAACTACGATTTGGACGCCATTAATTACGACCGAAAAAAGCAATCTTTGACTTCTGTAGTTTGGGAAGCTGAAAAACAGGAAGAGCATTTTTTTGATAAAGATTGGGAGGAAATCAAAAACAATCTGAAAAAACAAATTGAAGGTTACGAAACCCAAATTGTAAGCTACGACGATGCAAGAACGAAAGCTATAGTCTGGGCTGGTAACGATAGAACTCCAGGAAAATATTATTTATACGATTTTAAAACTACAAAAGTTAAAGAAGTCGCCAATCCGTTTCCTTGGATTGAAGAAAAACACATGAGTTACATGAAACCTATTACGTATAAATCGAGAGATGGTTTGGAAATTCATGGCTACTTAACGCTTCCGTTGGGAATTGATCCAAAAAATCTTCCCGTTATTATTAATCCTCACGGTGGGCCTTGGGCAAGAGATGGCTGGCAATATAATCCAGAGATTCAGTTTTTAGCAAATCGCGGTTATGCTGTTTTGCAAATGAATTATAGAGGAAGCACCGGTTATGGAAAGAAATTTTGGGAATCTAGTTTCAAACAATGGGGAAAAACCATGCAAGACGACGTTACCGATGGTGTTGAATGGTTGAAAAAAGAAGGCATCGCAGACCCAAATAGAATTGCTATTTATGGCGGAAGTTATGGCGGTTATGCAACGCTGGCTGGAATCACTTTTACTCCAGATTTATACGCAGCTGCAGTAGATTATGTGGGCGTGAGCAATTTGTTTACGTTTATGAACACGATTCCGCCTTATTGGAAGCCTTATCTTGATCAGTTTCACGAAATGGTGGGAGATCCTAAAAAAGACAGTTTGTTGTTGGCTTCTGCTTCGCCTGCTTTACATGCTGACAAGATTAAAACACCTTTGTTTATAGCACAAGGAGCAAATGACCCGAGAGTTAACAAAGCAGAAAGCGACCAAATGGTTGAAGCCTTAAAAAAACGCGGAGTGGTTGTAGAATACATGGTCAAAAATGACGAAGGCCACGGATTTCATAATCAGGATAATCGTTTTGATTTTTATGGCGCGATGGAAAAATTTCTAGATAAACATTTGAAACAGAAGAAATAAACACTATCAAAATTGAACTTCATTTAAAAAGCTGCGGAGAAACTTTTTTCCGTAGCTTTTTGTAAAATAAAAAGTTAGACGAAATATCTTATATTTGTTTTTATACAATCTTTTAATTGATTCTCTTTTCTTTAACTTGAAAATAATATCAGCTCTCATGGAAAACTTCGATTGGACTTCTTTCACCAAAAAAATAGCCGTTAAAGCTAAGCTTTCAGATATTTATGACGCTTGGACCAAAGCAAATGAGTTAGAAAAATGGTTTCTTGAAAAAGTATCTTTTTTTGGTGCGAATCAAGAATCTATAAGTAAAGACAAAAATGCTGAAAAAGATAATACCTATGATTGGCTTTGGTATTTGTATGATGATTCGATGTTAGGAAAAATAGTTTCTGCGAATGGAACAGACCAATTGCAATTTACTTTTGAAGGAAGCTGTCTTGTTGATATAAAACTAAGTCAGAAAGACGATTACACGATTGTAGAACTTCGCCATCATAATATTCCAACAGATGACTATTCGAAGCAATACATTAGACTAGGCTGTTCAAACGGCTGGCATTTTTATCTGACTAATCTTAAATCGGTTTACGAGGGCGGATTGGATTTGAGAAATAAGGATAGTAATTTGGATCCGATGATTAATAATTAGAATACTATTTAAAAATAACAACCAATAAAACCAAACCAATGAAATTACTAATTGCGACTTTACTTTTTATTTCTAGCGTCACATTATCTGCGCAATCGAATCAATTTGCAGGTAACTATTCTCGTTCACTTTCTGAAAAAGAAAAACACACCGTTGAATATAAACTGACTTTAAATCCAAACGGAACATTTGAATTTCATTCCTATTCGAAAATACAAGGTGGAAATCCAGCGGAAGACAATAAATACGGAAAAGGAAAATGGAGCGCAAAAGACAATCTGATTACTTTTTCGGCAAATAAAAAAGAAGATTTTGACTCAAAATATACTTTAGATTTTACTAATTCATCGGCTCGATTTGTAACCAAAAATCCGAGAGATAAAAGCGACAAAGTGGTTAAAACCAAACTTCAATTTTTAGAATCGGAAATTTTCTGGATGAAAGGAATTGATATATTTAAATCATAAATTAGGATGAAAAAAACATTCATTTTGATCTTTCTGTTTTTATCAATCGTAGCATTTTCACAAACCAAAAAAGAGTATCCAATCGATGCTTTAGAATCCAAATGTTTAAATAAAGAAAATCTTTCTAACGCAGACATGTGCAATTGCACCATACAAGCTCGCGAATCTTGGGACAAAGAATTGAACAAATATTACAATTTACTAAAAACAAAACTCCCAAAAGAAGCTTTTGAAACTTTAAAGGAATCTCAAAAACAATGGCTTGTTTATCGCGATAAAGAATATGCTTTTATTTCGAAATACTTTTACGAAGTGCAACAAGGCTCGATGTGGTATGCCGTTGCCGAAAACAGAAAGAAAGAAATTGTGAAATCGAGAGCGGTCGAACTGGAGGGATATTACAAAATGTTTGAATATTAAACTTTCATTTTAGAAAAACCTTTGCCTCTTTGTTCCTAACAACCTTTGCCCCTTTCTACAAAATTCCCTAATTTCGCCTATTAATCAAGAAAGGAGAAAATGAAGGTCTGTATTGCCGAGAAACCAAGTGTAGCACGTGAAATCGCATCTGTTTTGGGTGCCAATACCAAGCACGATGGCTATTACGAAGGTAACGGTTATGCTGTGACCTACACTTTTGGGCATTTATGTACCTTAAAAGAACCCAACGATTATAAACCGCACTGGAAAAGTTGGGATTTGAATAATTTGCCCATGCTTCCCGAAAAATTCGAAACTAAAGTCGTTCAGAATTCGGGAATTCAGAAACAGTTTAAAATCATTAAAAGTCTTTTTGAGAAAGCCGAAGTGGTTATAAACTGCGGGGATGCTGGACAAGAAGGAGAATTGATTCAGCGTTGGGTAATGAACGAAGCACATTACAAAGGCGAAATTCAGCGTTTATGGATTTCGTCACTTACTACCGAAGCTATTAAAGAAGGTTTTGAAAACTTAAAACCTTCAGCCAATTACGATAATTTATTTTACGCTGGATTTTCTAGAGCAATCGGAGATTGGCTTTTAGGAATGAATGCAACGCGTTTGTACACCGTAAAGCATGGCGGTTACAAACAAGTTTTGTCTATCGGACGCGTTCAGACGCCAACTTTAGCAATGGTTGTAGAGCGTTTTAGAGAAATCGAAAACTTTAAACCTCAACCGTATTGGGAACTACAGACTTTATATAGAGAAACACTTTTCAGTTATGAAGAAGGTCGTTTTCTAAACAAAGAAGATGGAGAAAGTATCGCCGCAAAGGTTAAAGAAAGTGATTTCGAAATTGTTTCTGTTGAAAAAAAGAACGGGAACGAATACGCTCCAAAACTTTTTGATTTGACTGGTTTACAAGTTTATTGCAATCAAAAATTTGGTTTTTCTGCGGAAGAAACGCTTAAGATTGCGCAGACTTTGTACGAGCAGAAAGTAATCACCTATCCCAGAGTTGATACGACTTTCTTACCTGGAGATATTTATCCAAAAGTGCCTGGGATTCTCCAGAAATTAACTAATTATGCCGAATTAACTCAGCCTATTTTAGAGAAAAAAATCAAGAAATCTCCAAAGGTTTTCAATGATAAAAAAGTAACCGATCACCACGCGATTATTCCAACTGGAGTTCAAAATAATCTGCCTCATAATCAACAGCAGGTTTACGATATTATTACGAGACGTTTTATTGCTGTTTTTTATGATGATTGTTTGGTTGCAAATACCACAGTTATCGGAAAGGCCGCTGATGTGACTTTTAAAGCAACAGGAAAAGAAATCTTGAAGAAAGGTTTCCGCGTTGTTTTTGAAGATCCGAATGCGAAAGAAAAAGAACCTGATTTACTGCCGAGTTTTGTTGTGGGTGAAAAAGGTCCGCACGAACCTTCATTTCTTCAAAAAGAAACCAAACCGCCCAATCAGTTTACCGAAGCGACTTTATTGCGTGCAATGGAAACCGCTGGAAAACAGGTTGATGACGAAGATTTACGTGAATTGATGAAAGAAAACGGAATCGGTCGTCCGTCAACGCGTGCGAATATTATCGAAACGCTTTTCAAACGCCAATATATTGTTCGAAATAAAAAACAGGTTTTGCCAACTTTAACTGGTATTCAGCTGATTGATACGATTCAGAATGAATTAGTAAAATCGGCCGAACTTACAGGAACTTGGGAAAAGCAATTAAAAGATATCGAAAAAGGAACTTTTACCGCAGCTGCATTCATCAGAAATATGAAACGCATGGTTGAAGCTTTGGTTTATGAAGTTCGTAGCGAAACCAAACATGCTAATATTTCGCATGCCGCAACGATTCAGAAACCTGTTGTAAAAGCAGAAAAAGAGAAAAAGAAAGCTGCCGGAATTTCAGCAGAAACTTGTCCGAAATGTCAAAAAGGAAATCTGATTAAAGGAAAATCTGCTTTTGGATGCAGTGAATACAAATCAGGTTGCGATTTTGTTTTGCCTTTTGTTTTTCATGATAAAAAAATCACGGAAAGTCAATATTTACGATTGGTTCAAAAAGGTTCAACGGTAAATATAAAAGGTTTTAAAACCGAATCTGGAAGTGTTGAGGGTTTAATTCGTTTTGAAGAAAATTACAAATTGAAACTCGAACCAAAGAAAACAGATAAAAAAGCCGAACCAAAAGAAAGTTCAGACGCATTGGTTTGTCCTAAATGTAAAAAAGGAACGATCTTAAAAGGTAAAACCGCTTATGGCTGCGCCGAATATAAATCGGGCTGTGATTTTAAAGTGACTTTTGATGAAGTCCGCGAAAAACTAAAAGATCAAAAACCAACAAAAGAATTGGTTTATTCGATTTTGAGCGCAAGCGTATAGTTTTTTTAGCCACGAATTTCACGAATTTTTATTGCTAATCATTATGTTAATTTGTCTCGAATTTTACGAATAAATTCGAAAAAAATAATTCGTGAATTCGTGGCGGAAAAAATTTTCATACTTTAGTACTTCATTACAAACCCAAAATCTCATCAATATGTTTCAGAAAATTACCCTTATCGCACTTATCATAGCTTTTGTTTCTTGCCAGAAAAAAGAAACTGTTGAAAAAGACAAAATCAAAAAAGCAGATTGGTTAATTGGAAACTGGGAAAACAAAACTCCAGAAGGCGTTTTATCTGAGAATTGGCAAAAACTGAACGACAGTACTTTCAGCGCTTCATCTTACTTTGTAAAAGGAAAAGACACGCTTCATTTTGAAACTATTATTCTAGCGCAATTGGGCGAAACATTGACTTACAAAGCAACTGTAAAAGGACAGAACGATGATAAACCAGTCTTCTTCCCTTCTACTTCAGAAACAGATAAACAATTGGTTTTTGAAAATGCAAAACACGATTATCCTCAAAAAATCTCTTATACAAAAGGTGCAAATAATACTTTGACAGCAGAAATTTCTGGGAATATAAACGGAAAACCGAGTTCTGAGAAGTTTGTAATGGAGAAGAAGTAAAATGAGGAATTTACTTCTAATCTTTATAGTTTGTTTCTTCACTATTTCTTGTCAAAAGGAAGAAAAAAAATACATGTCAAAAAATTCAAATTCTCAAAAATTAGATAAAAGTAAAAAGTATCTAAGAAGCATGATGAGACTTAATTTTCCAGATCGAACGGAAGAAATAGAAATATATCTCATCAAAAAAAATGATACTATTACAAATCAATATAAATTAATAAGAAACAACAAAATAGATACTCTTGAAAGTTGTTATTATGATTTAGAAATATCTAAAACAGATAAACCGAATTTTTATAAAGGAAAAATAACTCTTCATACAAAATATGAAAATTTAAAATTAAATAAGAAAAACAGACGTACAATAGAATTCGGCTATTGTAATCAAAATAAAGATAGTTTATATTTAAAGTATATTACATCCAAAAGTTCTGCAACATTAAACTTTGAATTTGAAAATCATAAAAACTCAAAGTTAAATGGCATATTATATCAAATTACCGAACGTGATAGCACAAAAGAACTTATGAATTTAAATCAAGTTCATTTATTAGTAGATAATTTTCCACAAACAAATAATCTTTTTCTTGAGTCATACGATTTAGATAAGGACAAAAGCAAAAAACTTAATTTGAAGGGAATTAAATTGGAAAAAAAGAACTAAAAATGATTTATCTTAAAATGAATATTGAGATAAAAACTCGTAGTCTCAGTAATTTCAGAACCTAAAAAAACTACTCATTCTCCCCAATCTTATTCACCATAAAGATCATCAAAATTCCTAAAAGCGCCATAATAAGAAACGCCCATTTCATACTTAAATATTCAGAGATAAAACCAACCATTGGCGGAACCAACAAGAATCCTAAATAACCAATTGTAGATATAGAAGTTAAGGCAGAACCGCTGCTTAATTTTGAAGATCTTCCTGCAATACTAAATACTAAAGGAACTACGCAAGAAACACCAAATCCGATTAAAACGTACCCGAAAATAGTTGGATACGCATAAGGCAGAACAAAACAAACGCCAAACCCTAATGTGATTAATATTCCGCTGTAAAGCAGGATTTTTTTAGTTCCAAATTTCATTACACCATAATCGCCAAAAATACGACCTAACGTTACTGCCGATGCAAAAAATACAAAGGCTGCGCTGGTTAATTTTGGAGAGGCTTTTAATATATTTTCGAAATAAATTCCGCTCCAGTCGTACATTGTGTTTTCGCAAGCCATAGAAACAAAACAAATCAGAGAAAATTTTACTAGATTTTTTTCGGGCATAGAGAAGAATTTCTTCTTAACTGGAACAGGCTCATTATGAATACTCATCGGATAAAAACAAGCCGTTAGCGCTAGCATAAAAATACTTACTCCTAATAAATGGTGCGATGGCGCAATTTTCTGCGTTACCATTACATATCCTAAACCAGCTCCTGAAAAAACAGCGATACTCCAAACGGCATGAAAACGCGTAATAATAGATTTTGGATATAATTTCTGAACTTCAAGAGATTGTGCATTTATCGATAAATTAAAAATATTACGAGACGCTCCAAAGAATAAAAGTATGATTACCAACTGCCAGACAAAAGCTGCCAAACCAGGCAAAGACAGCGCCACATTAAACATTACTGCTCCGAGAAGCATTATATAACGGCTGCTGTATTTGTTTAATAATTTTCCTGTAAAAGGCATTGTGAGCATTAAACCGATTGGAAAAGCAAATAAAACGGCTCCAAATTCGGCTTCAGATAATTTTAGTTGCGCTTGTATATGTGGAATTCTTGAAACCCAAGAAGAATAACCAAAACCTGACAGAAAGAAAAAAACAGTGTTGGCAATACGATATCCTCTAGGCGTATTTTGAATCTTTTTAAAGAATGGTAAAATCATGAAGTCATTTTTCAGACCGCAAAATTAAGGCTTTTTAAAGTTTATCGCACTACAATTTCAAATAAGAATTTTGATAATTGCTCCAGAATCAACATTTAACAATTTAGTTTACAAATGGTAAAAATAAAAATTGTTAAAGTTATTTTAATTTCTACATTTGCATTGTTTTTATTCATTCTAAATAAAAACACTTTATAAACCAATTAAAAAGTAGCAATGAATTATCTCAGCCTGAAGACTTCACGTTTTCTATTTTCAATCAGTTTTTTATTTTCGTTCTTATCGATTTTTGCACAACAAAATCACGGAAAAATTAAAGGAACCATAACTACCTCAGACGGCGACGCTGCAGCGGGAGTAAATATTATTCTTAAAAACTCTAAATACGGTACTGTTTCTAATGACGATGGTACTTTCGATTTCAATAAAGTAAGAGCAAATTCTTATACACTTCAAGTGTCTTTAGCAGGTTATGAAACCGCAGAAACTGAAGTTACAGTTGCAGAAAGCGAGACTACAACAGTTAATTTACAACTGAAAGTTTCGAATAAAGAATTAAAAGAAGTTATCATTAATAGTCCGAAAAGCATTGTATCTAAAAAAACAGATTACGTTGCGAGAATGCCTCTTAAGAATCTTGAAAATCCACAGGTTTACAGCGTTATTCACAAAGAACTTTTACAGGAACAAGTAGCTGTTGATATTAGAAGTGCCGTACAAAACTCACCTGGTGTAGTTTCAATTAGTTATCCTTCGGGAGGTGTTGGAGTAATTTTCAGAGGATTCTCGACTGGAGTAAATGCTCGAAATGGAATGGAAACAGTTTCTGGACGTTCTTCTGTTGATCTTGGAAACGTAGAACGAATTGAAGTATTAAAAGGTCCATCTGGAACTTTATTTGGTTCTACGGTTTCTTCTTTTGGAGGAGTTGTAAATTTAGTAACCAAAAAACCTCATGAAACCACTGCTGCCGAAGTCTCATACACTACTGGAAGTTATGGTTTAAACCGACTTACTGCTGATGTGAACACTCCATTAAATAAAGACAAAAGTGTTTTATTCAGAATAAATATGGCGGTTAACAGAGAGAAAAGTTTTCTAGATTATGGTTTCAATAATGCTTTGCTTTTTGCGCCAAGTCTTACTTACAAAGCATCTGAAAAATTGACTTTCAATATTGATGCTGAACTTTATAACGTAAATAATACAAGACGTACTTACAATACTTATGCAGCAACTTCTGGAATTACAAATCCGAATGATTTGCAAATAAATTATAGAAAATCGATGTTTCATGATGATAATGATGCGAAAACAAAAGCAACTAAGGTTTTCGCGCAAGCAGAATATGAAATATCAGAAAACTGGAAATCTACAACTTTATTCTCGTTTGTTGGCGAAGATGTAGAACGCAGTTACCAAAGTTATGCTGTTTGGAGTTCTCCAACGCAAGTAGCTAGAAGAGTTGGACTTTGGGGACCAATTTATAACAACTACACTAACATTCAGGAAAATTTAAATGGAAAGTTTTCAACTGGTAACATCAAACATAAATTCCTTGCAGGTATCAATTACAGACTTTACAGCGGAGCTTTTTCTGGAGGAACTACTTTCACTCTTGATAATATTGATGTTACTACTCCGTTCTCTCCTATCAGAAGAAAAGCTGTTGACGCAGGTCTTGTTCTTACCACATCTCCAGTTGCAGATCAAAAAACATTTAGTGTTTATGCGTCTGATGTAATCAACTTTACAGATCGTCTTTCGGCTATGTTGAGTTTACGTTTGGATAATTTTGATCGTGAAAAAGTCGGAACTGTTGAAGGATATAGCCAAACTGCTCTTGCTCCGAAACTTGGATTGGTTTATGAATTAGTGAAAGATCAAGTTTCTGTATTCGGAAATTACATGAATGGTTTCCAAAATATGCAGCCGGTAACACAGCCAGATGCAACGCAATTCGTTTTAGATCCTATTTATGCGGTGCAATATGAGGGAGGAATTAAAGCTGAAGCTTTCAATAAAAAATTAACGGCTTCTGCAAGTTATTACAACATTACAATCGATAATGCGACAAGAGTAAATGCTACAGGCTTTACAGAACAAGACGGAAAACAAGTGAGTAAAGGTTTTGATTTTGAAGTAATGGCAACTCCAATTAACGGATTAAGCATTATTGCTGGATATGGTTATAATGACAATCGAATTGTAAAAGCTTCGGATCCTACTATTGAAGGAAATAAAGCCACATCTTCTCCTGAAAACGCAGTAAACTTCTGGACTTCATACACTTTCCAAAACAAACTGAAAGGTCTTGGTTTAGGTTTGGGTGCAAATTATGTTGACAAAAATTTCTTTACTGCCGATAATACTTTTTATATGCCTTCTTACACTACTCTTAATGGATCTGTATATTATGATCAGACATCATGGAGAGTTGGTTTGAAATTTAACAATATAACAAACGAAAAATACTGGGATTTCTGGGGAACTTCTCAAGCTCCAACCAATATTTTGGCTAGTTTAACTATTAAGTTTTAAAACCAAATTAAAAATTTAAATATAAAAAGCACCTCAGCAAAAGTCATGAGGTGCTTTTTTGATAAAAGCGTTTATAGAAACATGACATTTAAAAATTTTATAAAGAAGGTTCACTTATGGCTAGGATTATCTTCTGGTCTAATTGTTATTATCCTTGGAGTTACGGGCTGTTTGTATGCTTTTGAAGAAGAATTGCGTCCCATAATTTATGAATATTATTATGTAGATAAAGTCGAAAGCAAAAAACTTCCTATTAGCCAACTGATACAAATTGCCGAAGAAGCAAATGCAAAAGTTCATCCTAACCAAAAGCTTTCTGGCGCAAGGATTATAAATGATGATAAACGTACTGTTATTGTCTGGTTTTTTGAAGAATTAGATAAAGACGCAATTTGGTATTGGAATCGTTATCAAAATACATACGCTTATGTAAATCCGTATACAGGAAATGTGCAAAAACTGGAAGAATATAATTTTGAGTTTTTTGTTTTTGTGCGAGCGTTGCATCAGACACTTTGTTTTAGAAGCGAAATTGGCGATCCAATCACAGGAACGGCAACTATCATCTTTATTATTTCATTAATTACAGGCTTAATTTTGTGGTGGCCGAAAAATAAAAGTGCAGCAAAACAACGCTTTTGGTTTCAATGGAAAAACACCACAAAGTGGAAACGTAAAAACTACGATTTGCATAATATTTTGGGATATTACACGATGATTTTCGCTTTAATTATTGCGCTTACCGGATTGGTTTGGGCTTTTGAATGTTATGATAAAGGCGTTCAATGGTTATTTAACGGAGGAAAAACATTCAAAAAAGAAAAATTAGTTTCTGATACTACTCAATATTCTAAAATTACAGCCACAGATAAAATATTCGCTGCGACGAAAAAAGCAAATCCGAACGCCAAAAGCTATTATTTGTTTGTTCCAAAAGCAGAAGATTCTTTGGCCACTTTTCAAACCTTTGTGCGATACAAAAACCGTTTTGATGATGTATCGATGGAATTTGACCGATCAACAGCCAAATCGCTCCGAATTACAACTTATAATGATAAAAGCAACGGGGAGAAATTCAGATTTATAAATTATGATTTGCACGTTGGCAGTATCCTCGGATTTCCAGGAAAGGTTCTTGCTTTTTTTGCCAGTCTGGTTGCTGCAAGTTTGCCCATAACAGGTTTCTTAATTTGGTGGGGAAGAAATAATAAGAAGAAAAAAACGGTTTCCTAAAGATTTTCCCTTTATTTATTGCGCTTTTTGTGAATTTTATTTTTAATTATTCTAAATAAGACTTATGTTTGTAAAAAATATCTAATCATTTAAACTTGATCTTATGAAATCAAATACTTTAAAAATAGTAAGCTTTTTGTTTCTAATGCTTTTCGCTGCACCTCAGCTTTTTGCTCACGCACTTTGGATTGATACAAAAGCTACAGGAACAAAAGGAAAAGCTCAGGAAATTTCTGTTTACTTTGGAGAATTCTCTGATAACGACATTACAAAAGCTGATAAATGGTTTTCTGATTTAAAAGATTTTTCGCTAGTAGTAATTTCTCCTTCAAAAAAAGAAACAAAATTAACGTCTAAAGCTTTAGAAAATAAATATCAAGCGTTCTTTACACCTGATGAAGATGGAGTTTACACAATTGTAATGCACCACACAGTTGGAGATGTTTACGGAACAATGAAATTAGATTATAACTCAAGCGCAACAGTTGTTGTTGGAAATAAATCGGCTGGAAATGTGGCTGCTGCAAACAATAATAAAATTAGCGTTTTCTCTGAAAATGCAGATGTAGCGAAAAAGAACACTGCGGTTAACGTTTCTGCTTTATACGAAGGTGCTATTGCAAAATCTCAAAAAATTAAGGTAATCGCTCCAAACGGATGGGAAAAAGAATTGTGGACAAATGATAAAGGAGAAATCTCTTTTACTCCTATTTGGTCAGGAAATTATATGGTTGAGTTCGCTTATACTGAGAAATCTGCTGGTGAACACAATGGAAAAAAATACGATGAAATCTGGAAAATGGCTACTTACCAAATTGCAGTAAAATAAATTTAGAAAACTTCATTCTTAGATTTAATTTCAATTTAAAAAACCTTGCTTAACGGCAAGGTTTTTTTATTTCTATTAATACTAAATTAAAATAACATTAGAAAATCCTTAAGACAATCTTAAGAAAACAATAAGTAAGGTTTAAGTAAGAAAACGATCTTAAAATTTCGTTAACACATTTAGTCAATTGTATATTTGCGGCGATCTATTTTTATTGAATCTAAATAAATAACATGAAATATAATTTACTATTTGCGTTAGGATTATTGAGTTTTGCCTCTTATGCGCAAGACTATTCAAGCACCGAATCTACTTCTTCAGTAAACGATACTGTTAAGAATAAAAAGGGAGAAATTTTAAATGAAGTAGTTGTTACTAAAACTAAAGAACCAAAACCGGTAACAGCTGTTCGCTCTGGATTAAAACCAATGGATAATCCACAAAGCATACAAGTTATTGGTTCTGAAGTTATCGAACAACAACAGGCTATCAGATTAAGCGAGGTTCTTAAAAATGCTAACGGTGTTTACGTTGGTTCTGCTCGTGGTGGTGCTCAGGAATCTTTCTTTTCTAGAGGTTATGACATGTCTGCAAACAATATGTTTAAAAACGGATTCCGTTACAATTCAGGATCAATTCCTGATGTTTCTGGTCTAGATAAAGTAGAATTCCTTAAAGGTGGTTCTGCCCTATTATTCGGAAACGTAGCGCCTGGAGGAATTGTTAATTTAGTAACCAAAACACCTCAATTTAAAAGCGGTGGAGAAGTTTCAATGCAAATTGGAAGCTACTCTTATTACAAACCAGCTTTTGATTTGTATGGAGGTCTTACGAAATCAATCGCTTTTAGAATTAATGGTTCTTACGAAAACTCAGAAAGCTTTAGAGATGTTGTAAAAAACAAACGTGTATATGTAAATCCATCGTTGCTTTTTGTAATTAATCCTAAAACTCAAATTACATTACAAGGAGATTACTTAAGCGCAGACTGGACACCTGATTTTGGAACTGGAATTATCGGCACACAAATTCTTGACTTGCCTAGAAATGCTTTTTTCGGATCACTTTGGTCTAATGGTACTACAAAATCTGCTAGTGCATCTGTATTGTTGAATCATGATTTCAATAAAAACTGGAAGCTTAATTTCAATAGCTCTTACCAAACTTATGACAGAGCTTCAAAATCTACAGCACAATTATCTACTGTAAAAGATAACGGAGACTGGACAAGACCTTTAGTTCAAAATGATAACTCAGAACAAATCTTAGGAGATCAATTAAGTCTTCAAGGAAACTTTAATACAGGATCAATTAAACATCAAGTATTTACAGGTGCAGACTGGGAAAACTCTTTTGCAACAGCTTATACTTTTGCATTTAATCCTGCAAATTATGACACAATTAATCTTTTCAACTTTGATCCGTCAACGCAAAGAAATGACATTCCAGATGCGAGAGCGACTCAGATTGCAAAAACAGAAACGAATCGTTTTGGTGTCTATTTTCAAGATTTAATCTCAATTACAGAGCAATTCAAAGTATTAGCAGGTGTACGTTGGTCATGGCAAGAAGCTGAAGTTACAACTTACAAAGAAACTTTTGCTGGCGGCAAACAAACCGTTAAACCTGAAAATGCAGTACCTACAGTAGGAGCTAAAAAATTGGACAATGCATTCTCTCCAAAATTTGGATTAATTTACCAACCTAGAAAAGAGGTTTCTATCTTTGGTAGCTACTCTACTTCGTTTACTCCAAACACAGGAACTACAGCAGATTTAAAACCAATTGAGCCATCTATTATTGATCAATATGAAGCTGGTATCAAAACTGATTTCTTAAAAGGATTATTAAGCACAAATGTTACTGTTTACCAAATTACAAACAGCAACTTGGCTCAAACAGCAGAATTTAAAGCTGATGGAAGTTTAAACACAGATACAAACGTAAAAGTTTTAAGTGGAGAAACTAAAAGTAAAGGTGTTGAAGTTGACGTTACTGCAAGACCAATTGACGGACTTAGCATTATTGCAGGTTACAGCTACAACGATATGCGTTACACTAAAACATCTGGCTTAAACGGAAGTTTTATTGAAGGTGATCGTCTTGTTAGAACTCCAGCAAACACAGCAAACTTAAGTTTCTATTATACTATTCAAGAAGGTTTCATAAAAGGATTATCTGTTGGAGCAATTGGAAACTATATCGGTGATCGTATGGGCGGTTGGAATGACCAATATAGTACAGATCTTGTTAAATATCCTGATGGTATTTACCACAGAGAAATTCCATTAGAAGGTTATGTTACAATTGATGCTTCTGTTGGATATACTTGGAGAAAATTCTCGATTCTTTGCAAATTATCAAACATTACAAACGAATTAAATTATACTGTTCACGAGAATTATAGCGTGAACCCAATCGCTCCTCGTCAAGTAATGACAAGCTTGCGTTACAAGTTCTAAAATATTGAATTAGAGTTTTGATTTTATCCCAAGATTTTCAGTTTCACTCGAAAATCTTGGGATTTTTATTTTTAGTCCAATCCTAATTCAATTAACACTATTTTTGTTTGAAATTATAATCCATAAAAACAAATTCAAGAATGTCAGATTCCAAGAAAAACCAATTACAAAAAAGTTTAGGCCTTAGTTTTAATATCGCCGTTTTAATTGGAGGAACAATCGGTGTTGGAATTTTAAGAACACCCGGAACTATTGCAGAAATGCTAAACAATTACTGGCTTATTTTGGCTTCTTGGCTCTTTGGAGGTTTATATGTTTTATTGGGAGCAAATTCGTATTCAGAACTGGCAACTATGCTGCCAAAAGCCGGCGGATCTTACAATTATATCAAAAGAGCTTTGGGCGAGTATGCAGGTTTTCTTTCTGGCTGGTACGATTATATTGTAAATGCAATTCCGCCTGCGTTTTATTGCATTGTAATTAGCGAATACACGATTATTTTATTTCCGCAATTGGCAAATTATTCAACGGTATTATCGATTTCTTTATTGGTTGCATTTGTTTTGCTTCACTTAAGCGGAGTTAAAAACGGAAGTTTGATTCAGCAAATTACGAGTTTATTAAAAGTGATTTGCTTTGTGGCTTTGGTTGTAGCTTGCTTTATGTATTCTGGAGTTGAAATTCCGCCAATTAAAACAGATAATTCCATCTTTCAAATCGGACTTATTTTTGGATTTTTTAAATCTTTACAATTAATTATCGGAACTTATAATGGCTGGAATGCCGTTTGCTTTTTCGCAGAAGAAAATGACGATCCAAGCAAAAATATTCCGAAATCTTTATATAGTGGCGTTTTGCTTGTAGTTGCTATTTATATTTTGGTTAATGCAGCATTTTTTCATGTTCTGCCAATCGAAACATTAGCAAAATCTAATCTGGCTGCTGCCGATGTTGCAAAGATTCTTTTCGGAGAAAATGGCGCCAAAATCGTAACCGTAATTTCGATCTTTTCTTTAATTAGTATTTTGAATGCTTTTATGATGATTCCGCCAAGAATTCTTTACGGATTAAGCCGTGACGGATTTTTTATTGAAAAAGGAACAAACGTAAACAAAGGAGGAACACCAATTGTTGCGCTACTGGTTTCGTCTCTTTTCAGTTTGTTTTTAATTTGCATAGGCTCGTTCGAAGTATTATTTTCATTCGCCGCTTTTATCTCGATAATCGTTTGGGGATTGGCTTATTATTCTCTTTTAAAACTAAGAACCACAGAACCAGATTTACCAAGACCATATCGTTCGTTTTGGTATCCGTGGACAACCATACTCGCTATTATATTTTCAATCGCATTACTGGGAGGGTTTATCTACAGCGACCCAAAAAGCTTTATGATTATTGTTGCAATTACGATTATTTCTTATCCTTTATTTTTGGCTTTGAAGAAGAAAAGATAGCTACAATTCTTTTAAAAAAAAGATAGCCACGAATTCACGAATTATTTGTTTTGCTTAAAGATTATAAAAAATAAATTCGTGAATTCGTGGCGAAAAAAAACAAACCCGACAGCTTTCAAAAACTGTCGGGTTTTGTATTATAAACTAAATTTGATTTCTTATTTCAAACCAGCCAAACTTTGCTCGATTGTAGCAATTTTTGCTAATGCATCGGCTTGTTTTTGTTTTTCTAAATTAAGAACTTTCTCTGGAGCTCCGTTTACGAATTTCTCGTTTGAAAGTTTTGCTTCAACAGATTTCAGGAATCCTTTAGTGTAATTCAATTCTTCTGTCAGTTTTGCGATTTCAGCTTCAACGTCGATGTTTCCTGTAATCGGAATGAAATATTCATTTGATTTTACACGGAAAGACAATGCGCCGTCTACTTTTTCAGAAACATATTCGAAAGCAGAAACGTTTCCTAATTTCGTTATGATTGAATCAAAATAAGTTGAAACATTTTCGCTATTGATTCCTTTTAATTCGATTGCATCTTTAAACGGAATATTTTTGTCTTTACGAATCGTTCTAATTCCAGAAATTACCTCAATTGAGTTTTCAAAATCAGCAATTAATTTTGCGTCAAATGGTTTTACTTCTGGCCAAGTCGAAACAATTAAAGCTTCTTCTGGAGTTCTTTCAGCAATCAATTGCCAAATTTCCTCTGTCAAGAAAGGCATGAACGGATGCAATAACTTCAAGTTGTTTTCTAACATTTCGATCGCTTTCGCGAAAGTTACGCTGTCAATTGGCTGTTGGTATGCAGGTTTAATCATTTCTAAGAACCAAGAACAGAAATCATCCCAAACCAATTTATAAATCGCCATAAGAGAATCTGAAATTCTGTATTTCTCGAAATTATCTTCAATATCAACTAAAGTTTGTTGCAACTTCGCTTCGTACCATTCGATTGCCACTTTTGAAGATTCTGGCTGTGGAATAGTTTCTGAAACTTCCCAACCTTTAATCAATTTGAAGGCATTCCAAATTTTGTTTGAAAATGCTTTTCCTTGACTACATAATTCTTCATCAAACATGATATCGTTTCCTGCAGAAGCACTTAAAAGCAATCCTACACGAACACCGTCTGCACTGAATTTATCGATCAAATCTAAAGGATCAGGAGAATTCCCTAATGATTTAGACATTTTACGACGTTGTTTATCACGAACCAAACCAGTCAAATATACATTTGTAAATGGTTTTTCGCCTGCATATTCGTAACCTGCAATGATCATTCTCGCAACCCAGAAGAATAAAATATCTGGACCAGTTACTAAATCATTTGTTGGATAATAGTATTTAAAATCTGGACTTTCTGGATCCATAATTCCACCAAAAACAGACATTGGCCATAACCAAGAAGAGAACCATGTATCTAACGCGTCAACATCTTGTTTTAAATCTTTTGTTTCAAGTTTCAAGTTTGAAGTTTTCTTCTGTGCTAATTTCAAAGCATCTTCGATGTTTTCAGCAACTACGAAATCTTCTTTTCCGTCACCATAATAGTACGCTGGAATTTGTTGTCCCCACCATAATTGACGAGAAATATTCCAATCGCGAATATTGTTTAACCAATGCGCATAAGTGTTTTCGAAGCGTTTTGGATGTAATTTAATATCTCCTGTTTCTAAAACTGACTTAATTGCTGGTTTTACCAATTCTTCCATTTTTAAGAACCATTGGTCTGATAATCTTGGTTCGATTACCGCTTTTGTTCTTTCAGAAGTTCCAACTTTATTTAAGTGAATTTCTGTTTTTGCTAAAGCTCCAATTTCTTCAAGTTCTTTTTCAATTTCCTTACGAACTACAAAACGGTCTTTTCCTTGATACTGTAATCCGAAGCTGTTTAAAGTTGCGTCTTCATTAAAAATATCAACGATTTCTAAGTTGTGTTTTTCACCCAAAGTTTTATCGTTCATATCGTGCGCAGGCGTTACTTTCAAACATCCTGTTCCGAATTCTACATCTACATATTCGTCTTCAATAATTGGAATTACTCTACCGCAAATTGGAACGATTGCTTTTTTACCTTTTAAATGTGTAAATCGCTCATCGTTCGGGTTGATACAGATTGCAGTATCTCCGAAGATAGTCTCAGGACGTGTTGTAGCAATAGTCAAGAAATCTTCTGAACCTTCGATTTTATATTTTAAGAAAAATAATTTTCCTTGTTGTTCTTCGTAAATTACTTCTTCGTCAGATAAAGTCGTTTTTGCTTCTGGATCCCAGTTTACCATTCGGTATCCTCTGTAAATTAATCCTTTGTTGTATAAATCAACAAACGATTTAATTACAGAAGCAGACATATCTGGATCCATAGTAAATTTAGTGCGTTCCCAATCGCAAGAAGCACCTAATTTCTTAAGTTGTTCTAAGATTGTTCCGCCGTATTTATCTGTCCATTCCCAAGCATGTTTTAGGAATTCTTCACGAGTCAAATCATTTTTATTGATTCCTTCTGCTTTTAATTTCGCTACAACTTTTGCTTCAGTAGCAATAGAAGCGTGATCCGTTCCCGGAACCCAACAAGCGTTGAATCCTTTAAGACGCGCTCTACGAATTAAAACATCTTGAATTGTATTGTTCAACATATGTCCCATGTGAAGGACTCCAGTGACGTTTGGCGGCGGGATTACAATAGTGTACGGTGTTCTATGATCTGGTTCTGAATGAAAATAGTTATTTTTCATCCAGTAATCATACCATTTACTCTCAATCGTCTTAGCGTCAAATTGTGCTGGAATTGTCATTTATATATGTTTAATCGTTTACTTTTTATTTATTCGTTTAATCGTTAATTTGTTTAATCGTTTTTTGAAATCCATTTAGGAAGATCGGTTAAACAATTTAACAGTTAAACAAATAAACGAAATTTTGGTTCAATTTTTGTATTTCTAACTGACAGCAAAAGTAAATAATTAAGTAGACTATAAAAAGAGAAATAATAATTTGTGTGTTAATTAAAAGAATGTATATTTACTTACAATTAAAAAAAAGATTTCATATGAAAAATGCAGCCTCTTTTATTGCAGTCTTATTGTTTAGCGCAGTAAGTTATGCACAAAATGGCCCGAAAATTGAATTTGCAGCCCCAGACAATACAATTGATTATGGAAAAATTTCTAAGAGTGACAACGGACTTCGTTCCTTTGAGTTTACAAACACTGGTGATGCTCCTTTATTAATTACAGGTGCAGAATCTACTCTAAGTTCAATCGTTGTAACCAAACCTGCGGCAGCAATCATGCCGGGCAAAAAAGGAAAAATCGATGTAAAATATAATATGGTTGCAGGACCTATTCGCAAAACAATTACTGTTGAAACAAATGCAGTAAATTATCCTGACGGAAGAGTCGCTCTTAAAATTAAGGGTGAAGTTCAATAAGAATTTAAATTTCTAAAATAATAAAAGCCGTTTCTTTAACTAGAAACGGCTTTATTTTTTTAGAGCTCTTTTTTTATTTAGCACATTCTACTGTGTCAAATTTATATTTTACGCTTTCAAAATCAATTGGTTTGTCTTTTACTAAATAAGTAACTCCCATTGTAGTTTGCATAGTTCCGTTACCCAAAATAAGCTGATTATTACGTTTTAAAAGTGCCATCGGATTCTTGAATATTTTCTCTCCATTCACATTGTCTTTAAAAGTATAATCTACAAACAAAGTATCACCATGAAACTCGCCCGTCACTTCTCCTGTTCTAACAGTTGAAGGCGCAACCTTCATAATCATATCTCCAGCTAATTTTCCGTTTTTTAAAGTATTCAATTTTAAATCTACTGTATCCTTTTCATAAATTGCTTTGTAGCATGCAGTGCTTACTACTGCTTCTCCTTCTGCTTTTGTAGCTTCGGCAGCTTTTTGTTTTTCTTCATTTTTACAGCTTTGCAATCCGATTAAGGATAAAAGCAAACAAGACAAGGTTAGATTTCTCATAATTTTTCTATTTCGTTGATATCACTATAAAATTAAAGAAAAAAGACTTTCTCCTTACAATAATTTTATAAATTTTTGATTACAAATTCAGATCTTCTGTTCAATTCGTGTTCTTCTTCAGAGCAAGATTCGTCTGTTTTACATTTTATAATTGGCACATATTCTCCATAACCTTTTGCCGTCAATCGTTTAGGATCTATACCTGACTGAATGATAAACTCTCTAGTAGAATCGGCTCTTTTTTGAGAAAGATTTTCATTAAACTTATCATTTCCTCTAGAATCGGTGTGTGAACCAATTTCGATTTTCATGTCTGGATATTTCTTCAACAGCTCTACAACCCTTCCTAAAACTACTTTTGATTCTTTTCGGATATACCACATATTGTAATCAAAGTAAATCGGATCTGTTTTAATGATCAAACGGTCTTTGTCTTTTACAATATCTTTTTCCTTCGCTAAAATTTCTTTTACTTTTTCGTTCTTTCTAATTTCAGCAGCCACGATTGCTGCTTCCTTCGCTTTTTTCTCCTTATCTTTTAATTCGATTGCTGCTAAAGCTTCTTTTTTCTTGTTTTCTTCTTCAATAATAATTTCTTGCTTTCTCTTATTTTCAGCAATTTGCTTTTCTTCTTGTTTGATAATTTCTAAAGATTTTAATGCTAAAGAACCGTCGTTAACTTTATCTCTTGTTTTATCTAAAGTCAATGTTTTAGACGCATTAGTGTAATTTTCTTTGGAAGCAGAAATTTTATATGAAGCTTCGCAAGCAACTGTAAAACTGAATTTCCCGTCAGCAGAAGTTGTAATCGTATTTAAGGTCCTGTTTTCAGAATCTTGCAATATTACTGTTGCATTTTCTAAAGCCAATTGCGTATCAATATCTGTAATTGTTCCCGCGATAAACTGTTTGCAATCTTCAACAATTAAATCTTTTATTTCTTTGAATTGATAAATATCGTCGCTTCCTTTTCCTCCTTCTCTATTCGAAGCAAAAAATCCTTCTTTGGTATTTGAATCAATATTAAAAGCAAAATCATCTAAATTAGAATTTAAAGGAAGTCCAACATTTATGGGTTTTGAATATTCATTTCCATTTATTTCAGAAACAAAAACATCTAAAGATCCGTAACCTAAATGCCCATTTGATGAAAAGTAAAGTTTGTTATCTGCCGAAGCAAAAGGAAACTGTTCTCTTTTATCAGTATTAATTTCTGGTCCTAAATTTTTCGGAGTATCAAATGCACCTTTATTTATATTAACTGAATAAATATCAAAAGAGCCCAAAGATCCTGGCATATCAGAAGCAAAATACAATACTTTTTCATCGGCGCTCAAAGCAGGATGCTCAACAGAATAATTCGGACTATTGAATGGAAGCGATGTAATATTCGTCCACTTTCCTTCTACCAATTCTGCTTTAAAAATTTGAAGATTGGAGATTTTATTGTCGTCTTTTTTCTTCTTTCCGTTTTTAGAATTGTTTCTCGTAAAATACATCGTTTTGCCATCTTTTGTAAAAACAGCATTCGATTCGTGCATTCCGGTTTTTAATTCTTTAGCAAAATAATGAACGATAGAATCTGCCGAATTAATGTTTTTAAGCGGAATCGAAACCAAATTTAAATAGGTTTCATTATCCCATTTGTATTTTTTATCAAACAAACCTGGCTTCAATTTTACTCCTGCAAAAACTAAATCTTCTTTATATTTTACAGCTCCAAACTCTGAATTTGGAGTATTTACAGGAAGATTTTTAATCTCGAAACGTTTACCAATTGCGGTGACATTTTCTAAGGTTTTTAATTCTTTTTCGAAATTGACAATATCTTCTGCATTGGCAGATTTAGAATAATATTCCTTTAAATTGGCATTTGCATCGTCATTGCTATTGGTTGCTTTTAAAGTCTGAGCGTATCTAAAATAATATTCTCGGTCTAAATTATTGCTATAATTTGAAACCAAAAGACGATAATAGCGTTGTGCTTTTACTAGATCATTAGTATAGAAATAAGAATCGGCTAGATTTTTAATGACTTCTTGCGAAGGTCTTTCGTCTGCTAATTTTTGGTATAAAATAATAGCTTCACTGTAATACGTTTTATCAAAAAAACGTTTTGCTCTGGCCAATTCTTGATCTTGTGCATTTATAAACTGTATTGAAAATACGAATATAATAACGAGTAATTTTTTCATATTTTTCATTTTAGAAGAATCTTGGAGATTTATCAAATCCTTTTCCTAGCAAGTCCAAATCAAATAACAGCATAATTTCGTGTGTTCCAGAATTAAACTGTCCGAAGTTTGTAAGCGTGTAATCGTAAGAGTAGCCCACTCTCAATGTCGGAGTCACATTGATATTGAAAAGCGCACTTACTGAATCGTCAATTCTGTATGCGGCTCCAAATTCAAACTTTTCATTGTACAAAACATTCGCAGTAACATCTAAAGTTATTGGCGAGCCTTTTACAAATTTTGACATAAATGCTGGTTTGAATTTCACTTTATCACTAACCTGAAAAATATAACCTGCTGTCAAAAAAGTATGTATTTCTTCAGAACCAAAAGCATTCACTCCTGATTTTTCTTCAATGTATTTTGACTTCAACAAATTCGGAGCAGATAATCCAACATAAAGATTGTCTCTAAAATAGTAAGCTCCTACTCCAATATTGGGTTTGGTTGCATTTATATTTTCTGAAAAAGCAAAATCGGTTTCTGGATCTGTAAATCTAAATCCGTTAAAATTGCTTTGCATAGACGAAAATCCAGCTTTTAAACCTAGCGATAATTTATTCTTTCCTCCTAATTTTAAAACATAAGCAAAATCGGCATAAACGTTATTTTCTTTTTTTGCACCGTCACCAATGTCATCAGAAATGAATGAGATTCCAGCTTCTATTTTATCATTAATCGCTGTATGTCCAAAAAATGTAAACGTTTTTGGAGCACCATAAGCGCCAACCCACTGTGTTCTGTATAATCCTCCAAAGTTCATCATGGCAGGAACTCCCGTTGCATAAGCAGGATTGACAACGCTCATATTGTACATATAATGCGTGTATTCTGGGTCTTGCTGGGCAGAAACGGACAAACAGAAAAGGAAATTTATAAGGAGTATTATTTTTTTCATTTGAAAATTATATTAAAAATGTAAAAGAGATTTATCGATTTAAATAAAGACGACCTTGTTTTGGAGGTCTATTGTCTTTATTAAAATGAAGCACATAAAAATAAACTCCGTTGGGCGCAATACCTCCAGCGATACCGCTTTTCTCGTAATTTTTGCCATCCCAAGCTGGTTTACTATTATCTCCTTTATACATTCCATTTCCGTATCTGTTATAAATTTCAAGCACATAATTTGGATATAAAAACTCAATGTCTTTTATCACAAATGAATCGTTTACACCGTCTCCGTTTGGAGAAAATCCGTCTGGAATAAAGAAATCGTACTGCGCAACCTCGCAGTCTTGAAGTGAAACTTTTACTTCTTTATAACTTTCAGACATACATCTTGTTGTCTCATTCAAATCATATCCATAATAAATTGCATTATGAACTAATAATGTGGTTGATGGGAGTAAATTTCCGTCGACTGCATCGTACCAAGCCACCGTTGAAGGAACGTTTGTTTTATTAGACAGATCGCTTATTTTTGGATTTGCTAGTCCGCAAAAATCTGCGGCTTCGTTCATTTCTGGTGCTGGCGTATCGTATATTAAAACTGAAATTTTTGCCGGTTCTGAAGTACAGCCTTGGGCAGAGGTTTCTCTAACGTAATAATCTTCTGTTTTTAAAACATAATCAAATGCTAGCGGCGTTGTTGCTGTTGCCGAATTATACCATTTGTATTGAGTTCCGTTTGGTTCTAAATTGGCAATTACCGCTTCATCAACTTTACAAAATTTCTGATCTATCACAATTGGCGCAGGCGGAATCGGATTTATTATAAAATCGTCTGTAACATTAATTAGATTTACAACACAATTTGTGACTGTATTCGTTAAATTCAATAATGTAATTTTTGTCGAGCCTGTATTTAAAAGCAATTCGGCAGGAATAATAAAATCTAATTTACCATTTGTTACTGCTTTAGTTATGGTTTGAACAGCAGAGATATTACTTTCTGATAATGCATAAGAAATACTTGCATTCGTTAAATTCCCTAAACCCGAAACTTCTACGGTTACTGGCGCATTCAAACAAAAATCTTTAACTGCCGCAGTTACGGTTGCAGCGTTTGGCAACGGATTTATATACAGATTTCCTGCAACATTTGCTCTATTAGTACATTGAGGTGAAGGATTTGTTATATTCGTGATGCTGTAAATAGTAATTACTGACAGACCGCTTCTTATATTCAAATTTCCTGGAATTGTAAAAGATGCTTTTCCGCCAACAGATTGTATTACAGCTGTTTCTCCCAAAGCAAGATTGTCTCCATTTATGTTGTACCAAATACGATAAGTTCCGTCAATCAATTGAGGCGTTGTAAGCTGGATTAATCCAGCATCATTTTGACAAATCGGAAGCGAAGTCAATGTTGCATTAGTTAAAAGTGGCAGTGGATAGATGTTTAAAACGTTTGAAAATGGACTAAAAATATTGACACATTTTCCTTTTCCCGTCGTAGGCGATATACTCGTAACTGTAATGGTATACTGCCCTACTTGCCTAAAATAAGAGGAACGTATTCCAAAGTTAAATTGTCCATTTATAAAATTTGCTCTTACATTCTCAGATGCTGATACTCCTGGCCCTACAACACTAAAATTAACATCATAAGTTCCATTGGGAATATTATCTGGACCTTGAGTAATTTTTGCCGAATAAGTCGCCGTTGCAATTTCAGATTCGCAGATATCTTTACTAACTTCAATTTTAGACCCTGAAAAATCAAGTCTTTTCTCTAGACTTATACGTACTGTAACATCTTTATTAGCGCATATACTATTACCAGGAACTGCTAAAACAGTATAGGTGTAAGAGTATGTGCCAGGTCCACTTGTATCAAATAATTCCTGAAGATTAATATTATGATCTGTAGGAGAAGTTAGTCCTATCCCCGTCCAAGTTCCTCCTTTGTCGCCTCCACTTAACTGATCAAACAAATCTAAATCAGTATAGCCAGCCAAATCTGTAGTTCCGCATAACTCCAAATCTTGTGGCTGACCAATTTTCGGAGCTATATAAATGGTTACTTGTACATTGGTCGATTTTGAGTTAGGAGAACACGCAAGCACAGGTGGCACAGTATAAATAAAATCAAGTGTAGTTTTGACTGTGTAATTCCCAATATCTATTATAGGATCTACGGGTAGACCGGTACTAGTAGTAAATTTTCCGTTTACATGCGGCCCCATCACTTTACTGTCAAATGCTGTAAAAAGATTAAACTTTTGGTTTTCGTTACAAACTGTTGCTTGAGATCCCACTCCAACGTATGCACCTATAGTAATTGTAACTACAGCTTTGTTATCTGTACAGCCCGAAGTTGCCGGAGCTGTATAGGTATAGTGATATTCTCCTCCGCTGAGGATAAATTGAGCATTTAAAATACCCGTTGAAGGATTTAAGCCTTGTAGATTATTATCATCTGTCCATGTTCCGCCAGGAACTGGAGAACCTCCTAGTAAAGAAAATAAATTTACAGATTGATAAATCGGATTAGCAACATCACAAATTAATTCGTTTACATTGTCGTCACCAGCACATTGGGCATATAATTTTGAAGAAAGTGGCGTAAAAAAAATAAAAAATAATACAAAATGTAGGTAACTAAAGTAGTTTTTTGCCATAAATTAAATTTTTGCTAAACATAAGAAAATATTTAACTAAAAAACTAATTTTTAACAAACTTATTTTCACAAAATAAAGACATTCCTACTATACAGCATTATGAATCAAGGTTTTTCAATAAAAATACAACTGAATGTTTTTTTACAATTCATCTTCTAATTTAAATCTAAATTTCAGCACCAAACTGTTTCGTTCGACTTCCATATTAATCCAAACATCATCTTCCGACTTTAAAAGACTATTTATTTGCTGAAGACTATATTTATAAGGTTGATTTTTATTAATACTCACAATAATATCTCCTTTTTGCAATCCGCATTTTTCGGCTGCAGAATTTTTTCGCACATTAACTATTTCATAAACAGGTTTAAGAGCAAATTTATATTTGAAATTATTATCATTTCTATCTTTTTCCTGCAATTCATCCATTGTAGAGGCAACTCGCACCGTTTCTAAATGCACCGTTTCCTGCACCCACTGAAGTCCGTTGTGCTGAACTGTGATTCCGCTTTTATTATAAGTAAACGGTTCTCCAAATTTGCTGTTTCTTTTTAAGTACAGTTTTTTTTCTCCATAGTCTAAAACCAGAGTAAATCGTTTCAAAACTTCGCCTCCAACAGACCCAATACGTCCTGGAACCATCTTAACGTTACGAATGGATGCTGAATCAGGAAAAGAGACTATTGGTTTTTTAAAATCAAATTCATCAATCGAAAATTTATCAATTTTAGCGCGATGCCCTTCAATATCACCGCTAAATCCTTTTCCTAAGAAATCAGGAAAATTTTTATTTGGAAGCTTTATTTTATCATTTTCAAAAACCCAAAAAGCATCGCTATTTCCAATATCAATTAAAAGCTTCGCCGGAATTTCTTGATCATTTACTGTAGCCGTTGTCATTACATAAGGTTTAGCCTTTTCTACAGTTATTGGAACCATTCTAAACTGTTTGTTTAGTTTTTCCTGAAACTTATTGCCCTTCGCATGCACTATTATTTTCTTTTTCTGATAATTTACTTCAACAAGATTATTTCTAAAGAATTTATGGCCGATAATTCCGTTAACAGGAATTCCGATATGCGAAGACAGATTAAAGCTTTGATCTAAGATAATAAAAACCATATGGTCGCTTGATTTCAGACCATGCGTTTCTAGAATATTCCTTGTTGATTTTAGACCTTCTATTTCTTCTTCACTTCCTAATCCACGGAGTTTAATTTTCACCACATTGTTAAAACTAACTTCCTGTTTTTCATCCATACTAAAGAGAATTGTTTCTTCAACACCTGAATCTAGCAGAAAATTTAGCTCCACTCCGTTTACTTTTATTGGAATAAAAATAAGGTTATTTATCAGTTTAAAAGGGATTGTAGCCTTTGTTGCATTGTTTTCCAATATAAAATCGCCTTGTCCAAAAAGCAAAAAAGGTAAGAATAACCCAAAAAACAATACTATATATTTTTTCATTGACAATATTTTATTATAAAATTACTAAATATATTTATTATTGTTACATTTTTAGAAGTACCCTTATTATTTACGTTAAATACGAAAAAAATACGCAAATTTGCACTTCAATAATTTATACTCATGCCGACAATTTCACTCAAGGGAAAAAACATGCCCGAATCTCCGATACGCAAGCTGGCTCCTTTTGCTGATTTAGCAAAGAAAAAAGGACACAAGGTGTATCACTTAAACATTGGTCAACCGGATATCAAGACACCGGAAGTGGCCATCGAGGCGGTAAAAAATATTGATTTGACACTTATAGAATACAGTCCGTCTGCCGGATATGAAAGCTATAGAAAAAAATTAGCAAAATTTTACCAGCGCCAAAATGTAAACGTTAACACAGAAGACATCATTGTAACAACTGGTGGCTCTGAAGCCTTACTTTTTGCACTGGCCACAATTACAGATCCGGGAGATGAAATTATTATCCCAGAACCTTTTTATGCTAATTATCACGCGTTTGCTTCTTCTACAAGTGCAACTGTAGTGCCTCTTGTTTCTACTATCGAAACAGGATTTGCTTTGCCAAGCATTGATGAAGTTGAGAAACTAATAACACCAAAAACAAAAGCCATTCTGATTTGCAACCCTGGAAATCCGACTGGATATTTATATTCTGAAGCAGAAATTAAACAGCTTGCTAGCTTAATTAAAAAGCACGATTTATACTTAATCGCTGATGAAGTCTATCGTGAGTTTTTATATGATGGCGATGATGTACATTTTTCTGTAATGAATTTAGAAGATGTACAGCAAAACGTAATCATGGTCGATTCTGTTTCTAAGCGTTACAGTATGTGTGGAGCAAGAATTGGTTGTTTGGTGACAAAAAACAAAGATGTTTTGGCAACTGTAATGAAGTTTGCTCAAGCACGTTTGAGTCCGCCAACTATTGAGCAGATTGCTTGTGAAGCTGCAATTGATACGCCTCAAAGTTATTTTGACGAAGTAATTGGAGAATACAAAGAACGCCGCAACACTTTAATCGCCGAATTAAACAAGATTGATGGTGTTATTGTAACAAAACCAAAAGGCGCTTTTTATTGTATTGCAGAACTTCCAATCAAAGATTCAGACGATTTTGCACAATGGCTTTTAGAAAGTTACGATTTAAATGGCGAAACGGTAATGATCGCTCCTGCGAAAGGTTTCTATTCGACACCTGGTATGGGACTGAATCAAGTTCGCATTGCTTATGTTTTAAATAAAAAAGATTTGATTACAGCCGTAAACATTTTAAAGGAAGCTTTATTGGTTTACAACAACAGATAATCAATTCATTATAATAGATTTAAAAAGACAATAACGTTTTTCGTTGTTGTCTTTTTTGTTTTTAATAACAGTATTTCTCCTTAAATTTTAAATTATATCCAAAAACGAGTAATTAATTCCTAAAAACCATAGAAAAGGTTTCCTATTTATTAATTATCTTTACCCCCTTAAAAAAGGAATACATTTACTAATAGTAGTTTTTAATGATAAACAACGAAGAATTTTTAGACGAAATAGGAGATAATCACTTTAGCAGTAATGCAAAAAATCCTCTTAGAGATGATGCTTTTGATATCACTGATGAAGAAAAAATAGAAAAAATTAAAAAAGATGTTGAAAGCATTCTGCAAACTCTTGGAATGGATTTGACAGATGACAGCATCAAAGGAACTCCAAACCGAGTTGCAAAAATGTTTGTAAAAGAAATTTTTGGAGGTCTTAACCCTGCAAAACAGCCAAAAGCTTCGACTTTTGACAACAATTACAAATATGGCGAAATGCTTGTAGAAAAAAACATTACGGTTTACTCTACTTGCGAACACCACTTACTGCCAATTATCGGACGTGCTCACGTAGCTTATATCTCAAGCGGACGCGTTATCGGTTTATCAAAAATGAATCGTATCGTTGAGTATTATGCAAAAAGACCTCAAGTACAGGAGCGTCTAACTATGCAGATTGTTCAAGAATTACAAAAAGCTTTAGGAACAGAAGATGTTGCCTGTGTTATTGATGCAAAACACCTTTGCGTAAATTCTCGCGGAATTAAAGATATCGAAAGCAGCACTGTAACTTCTGAATTCGGAGGAAAATTCCAAGATCCACAAACGAAGAGAGAATTTCTTGACTATATCAAATTAGATACTCAATTTTAAAATTTGATTAATCATTAAATAGATTAATGCTTTTTAAAATCAAAATTTAAACAAATTACAACAAGCAAAACTATGCCTCTATATACAAGTCAGCCTTTAAAAATATACAATTCGCTTTCTGGCGAAAAAGAAGATTTCAAACCAATCCATGAAGGAAACGTTGGAATGTATGTTTGTGGACCTACGGTATATAGCAATGTTCACTTGGGTAACGTGAGAACTTTTATGTCTTTTGACGTAATCTTCAGATATTTTCTGCATTTAGATTATAAAGTTCGTTATGTTAGAAATATTACCGATGTTGGACATATCGTAGACGATGTGGATGAAGGTGAAGATAAAATTGCTAAAAAAGCACGTTTGGAGCAATTGGAACCAATGGAAGTTGTACAGCGCTACACTGTAGATTTTCATAACATTCTAAAAGCCTTCAATTTTTTACCTCCAAGCATTGAACCTACAGCGACAGGACATATTATTGAGCAAATTGAAATTATTAAAAAAATAATCGATAAAGGTATCGCTTACGTTGCCAACGGTTCTGTGTATTTTGATGTTGTTAAATATAACGAAACCAATAATTACGGTATCTTAAGCGGTAGAAATATCGATGATATGCTAGCAAATACGCGTGATCTTGACGGACAATCTGACAAGAGAAATCCTCAAGATTTTGCACTTTGGAAAAAAGCGGAACCAGAACATATCATGAGATGGCCTTCTCCTTGGAGCGATGGTTTCCCTGGATGGCACCTTGAATGTACTGCAATGAGCACCAAATATCTTGGCAATCATTTTGACATTCACGGAGGCGGAATGGATTTAAAATTCCCTCACCATGAATGTGAAATTGCTCAAAACGAAGCTTGTACAGGTCAAGCACCAGTAAATTACTGGATGCATGCCAATATGCTTACCTTAAACGGAAAGAAAATGGCAAAATCGACTGGAAATAATATTCTTCCAGGCGAAATTCTTAGCGGAGACAACAACATCTTAAGCAAACCATTTTCTGCTTCAGTAACTCGTTTTTTCATGCTTCAAGCACATTACAGAAGTATTTTAGATTTCTCTGATGATGCCATTGTTGCTGCCGAAAAAGGATACAAAAGATTAATGGAAGCTGTTGATGCTTTACCAAATATTACTCCAGGAAACACAAGTTCTATTGACTTTTCAGCTTGGAAACAACTTTGCTACGATGCAATGAACGATGATTTCAATACGCCAATTTTAATTGCGCAATTATTTGAAGCTGTTCGTTATATCAACTTATTAAAAGACGGCAAAGAAACCATTTCTTCTAATGACTTAGCTGATTTCAAAAAAGCTGTAAATGCTTTTGTGTTTGACGTTTTAGGTCTCAACGATGACAAAGCTGCTGATGGAGATAGCGACAAATTAGACGGCGTGGTAAATATGCTTATCGGAATGAGAAATCAAGCCAGAGCAGATAAAAACTTTGCGCTTTCTGATCAGATTCGCGATCAATTAATTGCTTTAGGAATTCAGCTTAAAGACGGAAAAGAAGGAACTACGTTTAGTATTCAATAAAAAGTTTTTATATTCAGTTCTGCTAAAAAGCGGCACCATATAATGAACACAAATCACTGATTTTTAAATGAAGAAAATTCTAATATATCCGTTTGTGCTCTTGGTTCGTTTTTATCAAACTGCCATTTCGCCGTTTACACCTGCTTCCTGCAGATTTGAGCCGACTTGTTCGACTTACATGATTCAGGCATTGCAAATTCATGGATTGTTTTATGGCGGATATTTAGGCATTAAACGTATTTTAAGTTGTCATCCTTGGGGACGAACCGGCTACGATCCTGTGCCTGAAAAGAAATGCAACCATAAACATTAACCTTTTAGAAAGCGGTACTTTACATTAAATATTTATTTTTACAGATATAAAAATTTCATACATGACACACGCCTTAAATTTAGTTTGGAATCCTTCTGAGGGAATCAACTTAGGATTTTTTATGATTCGCTTTTACAGCTTAATGTTTGTAATTGCTTTTGGATTAGGATGGTTCCTAATGAAAAAGATTTTCGAAAGAGAAAATGAATCAATTGAAAAACTAGATTCTTTGTTCGTTTGGACTGTTTTGGCAACTTTAATTGGAGCGCGTTTAGGACATGTTTTCTTTTATGATTGGGAATATTTCAGAAATCATATTTTAGAAATCTTTCTTCCGTTTAAATTCGAACCTGAGTTTCAATTTACAGGTTTCCAAGGATTAGCAAGTCATGGAGCAGCAATTGCGATTATTATTGCAATGTACTATTATAGCAAAAAAATACTTAAACGTTCTTTATTATGGATTTTAGACCGTGTGGTAATCCCTGTAGCTAGCGGTGCTATTTTTGTTCGTTTAGGAAATTTTTTCAATTCTGAAATTATCGGCCACGAAACTTCATCTGCTTTCGGAATCCGTTTCCTTCACGATACATTCAGCAAAGCTGAAGCGGTACAAAAAACGGGAATTCCAGATCCAAAAGAAGCTTATACTGCAATTGCAACAGATCCAAAATTTGCAACATTGTTAGCAGAAGTTCCTTCTAGACATCCTACACAATTGTACGAAGCATTCTGTTATATTTTTGTTTTTGCAATTTTATTCTTTTTATATTGGAAAACAAACGCAAGACTTAAATCTGGTCTTTTATTCGGATTATTTTTAGTGCTTTTATTTGTTGTTCGTTTTATTGTAGAGTTTGTAAAAGAAAGCCAAGGCGGTATTGAAAGCGAATTAGGCTTATTTTCAACAGGACAATGGTTAAGCATACCATTTATCATTATTGGACTTTTCTTTGTCATAAGAGCTCAGAGAAATCCTTTAGCTGAATCATAAAATTATTTCAATCAAATACAAAATGCCCAATATTTCACATATTGGGCATTTTCTTTTTATAACTGATACGAAATACCAAATTCAATATTCTTTGTATTATATCCCGCATTACTACTTCCCAAACCCGCATTAGAAACATGCCTTATGCTTGGACGAATATCAAACTGAAACTTATCGTAATTTGCAGTAATACCAACCGCTAAAACATCGGCAAAAGCAAAACCTTTAGACATACGCTCGGTTTCTGTATCTGTAATCATTGGACCAATACTTCCTAAAACATAAAAAGAACAAACTTTAGCAAAAGGTTTACGAATTAAAAAACCACAATTAAGCACATATTCGCGAACATCTTTTAATCGTGTATACTCATCTCTTTTTTGCTGATAATTTGACGCATCAGGTTTAACAAAATAAAAATTCAATAATTGATGTTCGGCAAAATTAATCTCAGGCTGAGCTAAAATCTGATATTGAAAATGCTTTGTTTCTTTTATTTTATAATATAATTGAACTTTATAAAAATGATTTGTAAACGTATAGTTTCTATTATTAAATTCACTTCCAAAACCATAGTTAAAACCTAAAGAAAAACGCGAATTACGCTCCTGCGCGATCGTTTTTAGAGCTAAAAGGAATAGCAAGCATAAAAGTAATTTTCTTGTCATAAACCGTTTTAAAATTCCTTTTAAATATAGCACAAAAAAAAGATCCAGCTTTCGCTGGATCTTTTTTTTATATAATTAAAACAGTAATTATGCTTTATTATGTTTGTCTTCGATTGTGTGTTTCTCATCATTAGAAATCGTATCCACCAATACTGGAGTTGCGATGAATAATGAAGAGTAAGTACCTACAATAATACCGATTAACATAGCGAAGATAAATCCTCTAATAGATTCTCCACCGAAGATAAACATCGTTAATAATACGATGATCATCATTAATGAAGTATTCAATGTTCTTGATAATGTAGTATTAATAGAAGCGTTTACGATATCTTCGAAACTTCCTTTACGGTTTCCGATAATAAACTCTCTTACCCTGTCAAATACAATTACAGTATCGTTCATAGAATAACCAATTACAGTTAAGATCGCAGCGATAAAGTGCTGATCCATTTCCATGTGGAATGGCATGAATTTGTAGCATAAAGAGTAGATTCCTAATACAAATACAACGTCGTGAGCAACAGCTGCAATCGCACCTAATGAATATTGCCATTTACGGAAAGATACCATTAAGTATAAGAAAATAACTGCCATTGCACCAAGAACTGCCCAGTAAGAGTTAGTTTTGATATCCTCAGAGATAGAAGCTCCAACTTTAGAAGCTTGCAATACACCTACTTTTTTACCATCAAAAGAGTTGATAAATTTATCGTAAGTTGTATTTGGGAAATATTTCTGTAATGAAGCGTATAATTTTTGGTTTACTTCCTCATCGATAGCTACACCATCTTCTTTAATTTTATATTTAGTTGTGATTTTCAATTGATCATCATCACCTAAAATTTTAGCTTCAACCGGAGTACCGAAAGCAGCAGATAATTCATCTGAAACTACAGTTGCATCAACAGCTTTTTCAAATTTAACTTGGAAAGTTCTTCCTCCAACAAAATCAACACCTTCATCTAATCCGTTAACGAAGAAGATAGAAACTAAACTTACTACAGTTACAATAGAAGAGAAGATATAAGTGAATTTCTTAACTTTAATAAAATCAAAGTGGAAGTTTGTAAACCAGTTTTTAGTAATATTTGTACAGAAAGTTAAATCTGCTTTTCCTGCAATATTTCTATCAATAAAGATTCTAGCAATAAAGATTGATGTAAACAATGAAGTTACGATACCAATTAATAATGTTAATGCGAAACCTTTAATAGGACCTGTTCCGAAGATAAATAAGATAGCTCCAGTTAAAACGTGAGTAACGTTAGCATCAATGATAGAACGCATTGCACCATGCCATCCGTAAGAAGCTTGAACTGCCTCAGAAAGTGATTTACCTTCACGTAATTCCTCTTTCGCTCTTTCGTAGATAATAATGTTCGCATCTACCGCTGTACCTAATGTAAGTACGATACCTGCAATACCTGGCAATGTTAATACAAAACCAAAACTTGCCATAATTCCGAATAAGAATAGTAAGTTTAATAATAAAGCAAGGTTTGCATACCAACCAGCTTTACCATAATAGAATACCATCCAAACACAAACTAATAAGAAACCTAATACAGAAGAGATTGTACCTGCATCAATAGCTGCTTGTCCTAAAGATGGACCTACAACAGTTGATTGGATAATATCTGCAGAAGCTGGTAATTTACCTGCATTTAATACGTTAGCTAAATCTTTAGTTTCAGCAACATCAAATGAACCTGTAATCTCAGATCTTCCTCCAGCAATAGGACCGCTTGTTACACCTGGAGCAGAATATACGATATCATCTAATACAATAGCAATATAACTTTTTTGAGAAAAAGCTCTTCCTGTTAATTCTTCCCAAACTTTAGCACCTTGGCTGTTCATTTGCATAGAAACAGCTGGTTTACCCATTTGATCAAAAGTGTCTTTTGCATCAGTTACAACACCACCGCTCATCGCTGGGTTATTGTCTCTGTTTCCTTTTAAAGCGTATAATTCAACAGCTTCAATATCTGCTGCGTTTTTAATATCTTTAGCTTTTGGATCTTTTAGAGTTGTTGGCTTGCTCCATACAAATTTTGCATAGTGTTGGTCAGCAGCCAATAATACTCTAATTTCTGGTCTTTTGAAATAATCATTGATAGCAGCAGTATCTTTAGGAGCAAAGTATCCTAAAACCGGTCCACCACCTTGAACGATCATTTTATCAAATAAAGGATTATTTCCTTTTTTAACGTCTGAAGAATCTTTAGCATCAGTTAATAATGCATTTAATGAATCTTTAGCAACAGTTTTAGTTTCAGTCTTTTTAACTTCAGTTTTCTTTAAAGCTTCGTTTGCTGATACTAAGAAATTACCAATTTCTTCAATTTTGAAAGTTTCCCAAAACTCTAATTGAGCTTTTCCACCTAATAATTTTTTAATTCTATCAACATCCTTAGCACCTGGAAGCTCAACTAAGATTCTTCCTGTTTCTCCTAATTTTTGGATGTTTGGTTGTGTAACACCAAATTTGTCGATACGCTCTCTTAATACTTTAAAAGCACTTTCTACAGACTCATCAACTTTTCTTTTGATAACTTTTTGAACCTGCGCGTCAGACATTTGAAAATCTACACCACCTTCTCCTTGAAGACTTCTGTTTGCGAAGATATCTGGAGATGCTAATTTTACAGTTCCTTTTGAATTTGCTTCAAAAGCTTCAAAAAACTTATTTAAATATGTTTTATTTCCTTCTAAGTTTGCAGATGCATCAGCTAATGATTTATTAAAAACTGGATTTTTAGAATTATTAGCCAAACCTTTTAATACATCTTTAATAGAAATTTGAAGAATTACGTTGATTCCTCCTTCTAAGTCAAGACCTTTATTAAGCTGTTTGTTTTTCACTTCATTGTAAGTGAAATTAGTAAAACCAAGGTTTAATACTTTTTCTTTACCAATAGAATCTAAATATTTCAGCTCTTTATCAGGATTATCTCCTGCGAAAGCTTTAGCTTCACTTTTGACACTATTTGCCACAAAAGTGAAGGATAGTTGGTAAATACTTACCAATGCAAATAGAATTGCGAAAAATTTAATAAGTCCTTTATTCTGCATTATTACTAAAAATTAATTATGTTTTATTTTTGATTTTGTTTTAAAGTCCCATAAAATAAGCCCTGACATGATTTTCTAAAACAAAAATACGAGATCACGAATTACCAATTTTTTTTTAAACCGAGCAAATATATAATTAACGAAAATATTAACCAATTTATTTATTAATTAATCTCAAAAAAAAAGCTGCAAAAGTGCAGCTTTTTTTCTTTTTTGCCGTTTTTATTATACTAAAATAGCTTTTAAGGCATCATTCATACTACGAACTGCATCTGCACTTTTAGCAAATAATGCTTTTTCCTGATCATTTAAGTTAATATCGACGATTTCTTCTACTCCATTTTTACCAATTATACACGGTACACCAATACAGATATCGTTCTGTCCATATTCACCTTCAACAAATACAGAACAAGCAATCATTTTCTTTTGATCGTTCAAAATACTGTCTACTAAATAAGCTACAGAAGCTCCAGGCGCGTACCAAGCAGAAGTTCCAAGAAGACCTGTAAGCGTTGCTCCTCCTACCATCGTATCTGCAGCAACTTTTTGCAATACTTCTTCTGAAAGAAATTGTGTTACTGGAATCCCGTTGTAAGATGCCAAACGAGTTAACGGAATCATAGTTGTATCGCCATGACCTCCAATTACCATTGCAGAAATATCATTTGCTGGTTTGTCTAATGCTAATGAAAGATAGGTTCTAAAACGAGAACTATCTAAAGCACCGCCCATACCTATAATTCTATTTTTTGGAAGACCTGTAGCTTTTAAAGCTAAATACGTCATAGTATCCATTGGATTGGAAACTACCACAATAATTGCATCTGGAGAATATTTCAATACATTTTCAGCAACTGTCTTCACAATTCCTGCATTAATGCCGATTAATTCTTCTCTTGTCATTCCTGGTTTTCTCGGAATTCCTGATGTAATTACTACTACATCACTTCCAGCAGTTTTAGAATAATCGTTGGTAACTCCAGAAACTTTGGTATTAAACCCTGTGTTTGTAGCACACTGCATAATATCCAATGCCTTACCTTCGGCAAAACCTTCTTTAATATCCAACAATACTACTTCGCTCGCAATTCCTCTATAAGAAATAACATCTGCACATGTAGCTCCAACATTTCCTGCTCCTACAATGGTAACTTTCATATTTTTTACTTTATCGGTTATTAATTTATTTGTCTATTCCTTAAAAAGACAATTCGTTTAATTGTCTAGTAAATTTAAACAATTAAACGAATTGAAATTATTAATTTTTCATTTTATGCGTCAATATTTGCATAAACTGCATTTTTCTCGATAAACTCTCTACGAGGTGGTACTTCATCACCCATCAACATAGAGAAAACCTGATCTGCTTCTGCTAAACTATCAATATTTACTTGACGTAAAGTTCTGAAGTTTGGATCCATTGTAGTTTCCCATAACTGTTCCGCGTTCATCTCTCCAAGACCTTTATAACGCTGAATAGCAGCGCTTCCACCCATTCTTTCGTTAGCCTGATCACGTTGAACATCATTCCACGCATACTCTTTCTTTTGTCCTTTTTTAACTAAGTATAAAGGAGGAGCTGCGATGTATACGTGACCTTCTTCAATTAACTCTTTCATGAAACGGAAGAAGAACGTTAATATTAAGGTAGAAATGTGACTACCGTCGACATCGGCATCACACATGATGATTACCTTATGATATCTTAGTTTTTCTAAATTAAGCGCTTTACTGTCTTCTGCAGTTCCAACTGTTACTCCTAAAGCCGTAAAGATATTTCTAATCTCTTCGTTTTCGAATACTTTATGATGCATCGCTTTTTCAACATTCAAGATCTTACCACGTAATGGCAGAATTGCTTGAAAGTTACGATCACGACCTTGTTTTGCTGTTCCACCAGCCGAATCTCCCTCGACAAGGTAAACCTCACATCTTGCTGGATCTTGCTCAGAACAGTCAGATAATTTTCCTGGCAATCCACCACCGCCCATAACGGTTTTACGCTGTACCATTTCACGCGCTTTTTTCGCTGCGTGACGTGCTTGTGCCGCTAAGATTACTTTTTGGATAATTAATTTCGCATCATTTGGATTTTCTTCCAAATAATTCTCTAACATTTCTCCAACTGCTTGAGAAACCGGAGAAACTACTTCTCTATTCCCAAGTTTTGTTTTTGTCTGACCTTCAAATTGAGGCTCAGATACTTTTACCGAAATAATCGCCGTTAATCCTTCACGGAAGTCATCTCCAGCAATTTCGAATTTTAATTTATCCAATAACCCAGAGGCATCTGCATATTTCTTAAGTGTTCTTGTCAAACCACTTCTAAAACCTTGTAAGTGCGTTCCTCCTTCGTGAGTATTAATATTATTTACGTAAGAGAAAATATTCTCTGTATAACTTGTATTGTAGATTAAAGCAACCTCAACTGGAATTTCTCCTTTATCATTATCCATACTGATAACGTGAGAAACAATTGGCTCACGGTTACCATCTAAATAACGAATGTATTCTTTAAGACCTTCATCAGAATGAAATACTTCACTTCTGAATTCGCCTTTATCATCAACTTCTCTTTTATCTGTAAAAGTAATTGTGATTCCTTTATTTAAGAAAGAAAGCTCACGCATACGTGCTGAAAGCGTATCGTATGAAAACTCAGTTGTCTGAGTAAAGATTGTATCATCTGGGAAAAAAGTTTGGCGAGTACCTCTTTTTTCTGTTTCTCCAATTTGTTTAACAGGGTATAATGATTTTCCTCTTTCGTATTCTTGTTCGTAGATTTTTCCTTCTCTAAAAACAGTCGATTTCATATGAACCGAAAGTGCATTTACTACAGAAACCCCAACACCGTGAAGTCCTCCAGAAACTTTATAAGAGTCTTTATCAAATTTACCTCCGGCACCAATTTTAGTCATTACAACCTCAAGTGCAGAAACTCCTTCTTTTTTATGTAAATCAACTGGGATACCACGACCGTTATCTTCAACTGTAACCGAACCATCTTCGTTTATTGCAACACTAATCGTATCACAATGTCCTCCCATCGCCTCATCAATAGAGTTATCAACAACCTCGTAAACCAGATGGTGTAGTCCTCGAACCCCCACATCACCAATATACATCGACGGACGCATTCTTACGTGCTCCATCCCTTCTAATGCCTGAATACTATCTGCTGAATAATTGTTCTTCTTGATTTCTTCGCTCATATAATTTATTCTAAAAAATGTAATTATTGTCTAACACGCAAATATATAAAAACGCGAGCTATATACCCAGTAAAATACGACATAAAGCGCTTAAGTTATTAACACAATTGTCTGAAAAACTAAAAAATAAGTCCAAAAATGAATTTAATTTCTAATTTTCTTAAATTCCAATTTCTAAAAATAGAAATAACGTAAAAAACTGAAGCTTTTTGAAATTCCAAAACATACATTAAATCAAAAAGCCGAAATAATAATATTTCGGCTTTTCTATATCTGCTCCCAAATTGGAATTTGGAATTTCAAAAATTTTGGAATTTCAATTTTTAAGCAATAACAGTAGTTTTCACAGCTTCAAAATTTCCATTCAAATGGGCAGCATTTGCTCTTCCGCTTGGATCTTGGTTTTCTTGCCATTTTGGAATCCATTTACGAACAGTTTGCGCCGCGCTGACCTGTGGATAGAATTTATGAAAAATCGATCTGTACAGGTACGCTTCTTTAGTCGTTGGAGAATTATATGGAAATTCAGCACTAGCCCCAGCCAATTGCTCGTCTGTAACTTGTGAAGCACAATATTCAATTAATTCATCAACCCAATTGTAACCAACTCCATCAGAAAATTGCTCTTTTTGTCTCCATAAAACTTCTGAAGGCAAATAAGGATCTTCTGGAGTATCAAATGCTTTTCTTAAAATGTATTTTTCAACGCCATCATACGTTTTTGGCTGTTTTTCTTCTGTTTTAATTCGAATGGCAACATCTAAAAATTCTGTATCCAAAAACGGAATTCGAACTTCTAAACCATTTGCCATTGTCGTTTTATCTGCACGAAGTAAATCGGCCGTAAATAGCTTCTGAACTCTTTCTATTGTTTCATCTTGAAATTCTTCCTCTGAAGGCGCATTTCTAAAATACAAATGTCCTCCAAAAACTTCATCCGCTCCTTCTCCAGACAAAATCACTTTTATGCCTTGATCTGCAATTGCTTTAGAAAGCAAAAACATTGGAACACCTGAACGCACAGAAATGATATCGTACGTTTCGATATGATAAATGACTTTTTCTAAAACTTTCACTCCTTCTTCTACAGAAAAATGTATTTCGTGATGCTCCGTTCCTAAAAACTCTGCCGCTTTTCTAGCTGCAACGTTATCTGGTGCTTCAGCATCTAATCCGATAGAAAACGAGTGCAGTTTCTCTCCTTTTTCTTTTAACAATCTTGAAGCGATAGCCGAAATCAAAGAAGTATCTAAACCTCCTGACAACACAACTCCAAGAGGAACTTCTGCCAATAAACGCTTGCGTGTAGCTTGAATCAAACTTTCACGAATCAACCCTAAATCTAATGATTGAGTTGCATTTTTATGATCTTCGTATTCTGGATGATAGTATTTTACAAAACCTGTTTTTGCAGTATAATAATGCCCTGGAGGAAAAGTAGAAAACGATTTGCATTGATCTGCAATGGCTTTCATTTCTGATGAAAAATAGATCCTTCCTCTTTCATCTAAACCATAATACAAAGGCTTAACCCCAATCGGATCGCGACCTGCAATATATTTATCGCCGTCAACAACCACAAAGGCAAAATCTCCGTCTAGTTTATTGCAGAAATCATATCCGAATTCTTCGTAAAGATGTACAATTACTTCCGAATCTGATTCTGTTCTAAAAGTATGATTCTTTAAAACTGTATTTCTAAGTTCCTGATAATTATAAATTTCGCCATCATGCACCATCCATGCCTTATCAGTTCCTTGAATTGGCTGTCTACCCGAATTAAGATCGATAATCGATAAACTCTCATGACAAAGTATACTACCATTTTCCATAATGCGAACATCACTTTCATCAGGACCACGATGCGACATTCTTTCAGAAAGTTCTTTTACAAGCTTCGGGTCTTTTCCTTTACCAATTACGGCTAACAATCCAGACATAATATTCTTTTTTTATTTTATTCTCAATATTGTTCAGCAATGAAGCGAACATTAAAAAATCATTAAAATTTTTGGTTGAAAGCAAAACTAAATATTAATTTTTGCTTTCCATTATTAAATCCGTTAAAATATTTAGTATTTAACGATAATACTGCGGACATCAAATATATCAAAAGAAAATCAATTAATATCATTGCCTATCTGCAGTAAATCAGAAATTTAGAGAATTAAATGACTTTAGACAAGAAAAACGCTCTCGCTAGAGAACGTTTTTCCTAAAAAAATATATACTAATTCTAAAAATTAAACTCTTAATTAAGCCTTAACATAAGCATCATCGTGAACATTTGCTACTGCTCTTCCTGATGGATCGTTTAGGTTTTTGAAAGCTTCATCCCACTCTAAAGCGATTTTTGTACTACAAGCTACACTTGCTTCTTGAGGCACACATAATGCTGCTGCATCACTTGGGAAATGCTCAGAGAAGATTGAACGATAATAGTATTCTTCTTTTGAAGTTGGTGTTTGCAATGGGAATTTAAATCTAGCGTTTGCTAATTGCTCATCAGAAACTTCTCTACCTACAACTTCTTTCAAAGTATCAATCCAGCTGTATCCTACCCCATCAGAAAATTGCTCTTTTTGTCTCCAAGCAACACTTTCTGGAAGCATATCTTCAAAAGCTTTACGAACAACCCATTTTTCCATCGGATGTTCTTTGTTGATCATTTTATCTTGTGGGTTGATGCGCATTGCAACATCCATAAATTCTTTATCTAAGAATGGCACACGACCTTCAATTCCCCAAGCTGCTAAACTTTTGTTTGCACGTAAACAATCGTACATGTGAAGTTTACCTAATTTACGAACGTTTTCTTCGTGAAATTCTCTTGCGTTTGGCGCTTTGTGGAAATATAAATATCCTCCAAACAACTCATCTGCTCCTTCTCCTGAAAGAACCATTTTGATTCCCATAGACTTGATCACTCTCGCCATTAACCACATTGGAGTCGAAGCTCTTACTGTAGTTACATCATAAGTTTCTAAGTTGTAAATTACATCGCGAACTGCATCTAAACCTTCTTGGATTGTAAATTTGATTTCGTGGTGAATTGTTCCGATATGATCTGCTACTTTTCTTGCCGCAGCTAAATCTGGAGAACCTTCTAAACCTACTGAGAAAGAGTGCAATTGCGGATACCAAGCATCTGTTGTATCATCAGACTCAATTCTTTTTTGAGCGAATTTTTTAGCTACAGCTGAAGTAATAGAAGAATCTAAACCTCCTGAAAGTAAAACTCCGTAAGGAACATCACTCATTAATTGTCTGTGAACTGCTGCTTCAAGCGCTTTTTTGATTTCTGGAATACTAGTTTCGTTATCTTTAACAGCATCATATTCAGTCCAGTCTCTTTTGTACCATTGTACAAATTCTCCGTCTTTGCTTGACAAATAGTGTCCTGGAGGGAATAATTCGATTTTTGTACAATATCCTTCTAAAGCTTTTAACTCAGAAGCTACATAGAAAGTTCCGTGCTGATCCCATCCAATATACAATGGAATAATTCCCATATGGTCACGAGCAACAAAATATTCATCTTTATCAACATCGTAGATTGCAAATCCGAAAATTCCGTTTAATTCATCAACGAAGCTTACTCCTTTTTCTTTATATAAAGCTAAAATAACCTCACAGTCACTTTCAGTTTGAAAGTTATATTTACCAGCAAATTGCTTACGAAGATCTCTGTGGTTGTAAATTTCCCCATTTGCAGCCAAAACCAATTTTTTATCTTCAGTAAATAAAGGTTGTTTTCCTGACGCTGGATCTACAATTGCCAAACGCTCGTGAGAAAGAATCGCTTTATCATTACTGAAAATTCCGCTCCAGTCTGGTCCACGGTGACGAATGATTTTTGACATTTCTAATACTTGAGGTCTTAACGCTTCGGCTTTTTGTTTAAGATCAAAGGCACATACAATTCCACACATAATTCTATATTTTTAGTTTTAAATTTTAATTTGATAGGGCAAAGATGGAGTATTAGTTACAATCGAAAAACACATTAGGCAATATCAATTACAAATATTAACCAAAACAACCAATTTACATTCTAAATGTAAAATTTTAATATAAAAAAAAGCCTTAAACTTGAAAATTTTAATTTTGAGTATAAAACTGCTTTAAAATTTAAAGTTTAATCTAGTTTTTTGAATTAAATTTTGAGTTTTTTAATTACAAATGAAAGATTCGTAAAGAGAAAAAGAAAAGTTGTTCTCGAATTATAATTTTAGCAAGGGCAACATCCTATTTGTCATTTCGACGTAAGGAGAAATCTCCGCAAGAAGCTCTACAAAGATTGGCGATTTACGTTGCGGAGTTACTTGTGGAGATTTCTCCTTACGTCGAAATGACAAGATTGGGCGCAGACCATTTTTGCGTACAGAACTTTGTCAAAGTTTCAAACTTTGACAAAGATGACAAAGCAGAAAAAAACCTACTCTACACTTTCTATAGTATAATGCGTCTTATTAATTTCAAATTGAAATCCTACTTTATTCCCCATTAAGTGATTCCCTAAAGGAGATTGCGGTGAAAGTGCAATAACATTAATTCCGTCAATTGCAATTTTTGGAAGCGCAACACTTACATATAAATAAATTCCGTTGGCTTTTACTAAACTCCCTAAAACTATATTTTCAGTCGTTTTAAGCGGATCTATTTTATCCAAAATTCCTTTTTGCTCAATTGCTTCTTTAAGCTTATTTGTCAATTTTTCTTGCTCAATATGCATCATCGACAAAGCAGTTTCGTGTTTGTCGCCAGCAGAACCTTTGGCATCATTTTTTGAATCTTCGGTCAATCCAGAAATCATGTCTTTAAAAATATCCATTCTGTCTTGAACCATTTGAGTATAGTGAGAATATATTTTTTCTTTAAAAGTCATTTCTTTTGAGGTACTGAGGTTCTAAGGTACAAAGATGCAAAGGTTTTTTCTTTATTAAAAAAAACAGCCACGAATTCACGAATCTACTCCAAAAAATTCATGAGTTCATGGCTGAAAAAAAAAGGCACATTCATTTAAAATGTTTTAGTGCCCTGGTATCTTTTCGGCATTAAGCCTTAAAAATCAAATTTATAATTTGCGCCTCCTAAAACTTGGAATCCTTGTACAGGATAATTCAGCCATTTTTCGTAAGCTTGATTTCCAATATTATTCAATTTCAAGAAAAATGTCAAACGTTCGCTAAATTTATACCCTAAATGAGCATTGGCATCAAAATAACTTTTCAGGGTTATTGTCTCAGGATTTAGTCCTAAAGAAGCATTGGTCTGCATATCTTTTCTTTCGCCCACATAAAACACATTCAATCCTGCGTACCACTGCTTCGTAATATTAACGTCTAAAGTCGAACTTAATTTCATTGAAGGCAAATTCCATGCTTGAACCTCATTATCCGTATTATAACTATTAAAAGTTCCGTTGATTCCGAAAGTTACATTTTGAGAGATATCCGCTTTTAATTCTCCGTAGAAACGGAAAGTTCTAATATCTTCATAAACCACTGCAAATGAGTTTCCGAAAGCATAATCTTCATTTGTAACAACTTCTGTATAATCATTTGCTTTAAACAAAGCTTTATCTTTTTCATTCAAATAAGAAGCAGTCAAGTTATAATTTACATTACTAGCCAATTTTCCTTTTAAACCAGCAAAAACATTGTATTGCGTGCTTGACGGGCGCATGTTTAAAGTTGGAGATAAAAAAGGATTATCCGTCACAAAATCTGCATAAGAATTTTGGTTTAAAGCCCCATTTACTCCCGTGTAGAAAATCATTAAATCGCCAACTAATTTATAAGAAGCATTTACTTTTGGATAGAAATAAAACTTGTTTCCACTGTTTTCAGAATCTCCACTGTAATAAATTCCCGCTCCTAATTCTAATGTCCATTCATTTTCATTGATTACAAAACTTGGCTCGATTCCAACATTTGTGAAGCTATATTTTAAAGCTTCTGTATTGTCCTGAAAATAATTATTCTTGAAAGAACCGCTTACGTGATCTACAATAACATTTGTTTTAATTGCCTGATCCATTACATCAACGGTAAAAGTCGGCTTTACATAAAATCTATTTTCTGATGAAGAATAACTGTCTGAAAAATGCGTAAATCTTGCTGAAAGTTTACTAAAAATACTTTCATTAAATTCTGCATTTCCGCCAAGCGAAATAGTATTATAAGAATGATTTGGATTGATACTGTTTACCAAATCATAACGTTGATCTGGAATCGTAGAACCAAAATCTGAAGGAAGTCCGTACCAATTGTAAATTTGGTTTTGATATCCTAAATCTACTCCCCAAGTTACATCTCTATTGTTTTGACCGTATCCAACATTAATTGCTGTATCGTAAAACTCATCGTTTAATTCTACGTCTTTAATTCCGCCTTGAGAAGAGTGATGGCGAAACATTCCCGCCACATAATCATTGTTTCCTAAATCTTGGTTTACAAATAATTCACCGTTTAAAGTACCGTAATTACCAACACCTACAGTCGCATAATTATTAAACAATCTTTCTTTTTTCGCTTTCTCCACACCTTCTGCTTTTCCTTTAGAAGGAGTAAAAGTTGATGCCACAGGAACAGACAAAATACTGTATTTAATTACTTCTTTTGGCTGATTACCACTATCGTCAAGCGAAGGCGTTTCTTTCACTTTAAAAGCATCTGAAATAGTTGGCGAATACGGCTTTACAACATTTACGGTCTCAGTTCCGATAGTTTCGTTTTTCTTTACCTGTGCAAACGAAAACTGAGCAGCAAATAATACTAACAAAATGATGATTTTATGTCGGCAGTTTAATTTCATATTTCTTTCTTTTTAAGAGAACAGAGGAAAGAAGCTAGAGAAAAGACTCTCACTCTTATACCTTATTTTCTCTTTTTCTTGACTCTTTATTCTTTTAAATTCTAACTCTTTTTCTTTATTCTTGGCTCTCGCTTCTTTCTTCTTTGTTCCTTCTTAAATCTAAAATCTACATTCTAAAATCTAAAATCAATTAAGCTTCCCACTCTCCCTTAGCCACAAACTGAGCTTTTCCTCCAATATTAATATCGTACTGTTCGCCAGTTACTTTTCCTTTAAAATAAATCTCAGATGGACGACCAATATAATCTCCCTGATGATTTGTTAATTCGAATTCTGGCAAATGATATTTCAGTAAAAAAGCCTGCAAACAAGTACTCGCGCTTCCCGTTGCTGCATCTTCTACCAATTGATTATGTTCGATGCACAACATTCGGCTAAACAATTTTGAACCTTCCAAGTAATAAAAGTAAAGACCTCTGTGACTTGTTTTACAATGATTCTTCAGCCATTCATCTGTTTTATCTTTATCTAAAACCAAATTTTCCAAAGCTCTTTTACTGCTTAATCCCACCATAACAAAAGCGCTTCCTGTTGTCACTTCCTGAATCGGAAACTGATTTTCGAAATCGCTTACTTGCAAATTGCTGAAAAATGTAAAATCTATTTTAGAAAAAGTATCCCAAAACTTTGGCTGTGCTGCTTTCAACCAAATCAAATCTTCGGTTTTATTGATTGCAATTGGTCCAATCGGAACTTCTAATTTTATTTCGCTTGGCGAATGATCAAAAACTTTATTCATCAAAACCCAAGAAGTTCCAATAATCGGATGACCCGCAAACTGCATTTCTTGAGATGGAGTAAAAATTCTGATCTCCGCTTTATTATTTTCTTTATCTAGTTTAGTAACAAATGTGCTTTCCGCGAAATTAATCTCACGTGCCATTTGCTGCATTTCTTTCGAACTCAATTTTTCAGCATCTAAAAAAACCGCCAGCTGATTTCCAGCATATTTTTTATCAGCAAAAACATCAACTATGTAAAAAGGTAAACTCATTTCTTTCTTTTTTCTTTTTAGAGAATAGAGGCAAGAACAAAGAAGAAAGACTTATCAATCTTATTCTTGCTTCTTGCTTCTTTCATCTATTTTATCTTTATCGGTTAATTGACGAATTCGTTTTTGATTCTTCAGATTTGATAGCGCTTAATTCTCTCTTCGCTTCTTCTACCACGTCTGGATAATCTGTAAAATTGTTGATTACATTATCCAAAATATAAGTCGCTTGATAGCTGTCTTTCAATCCGTAGAAGTTTTTCGCCATTAATACCAAACCTTTTGCTCCGTAATATTTATAAGCAGAATAACTTTTTGCCAGCTTTTGAACTGCAGTATTCGAAGCCTCAAATTTTCCTTCTTTTGTTTTGAAATAGGCATCGTAATACAAAGCTTCTGCAGCCAATTCTCCTTTTGAAGTAGCTGAAAGTTTTGCGTAAGCAGTTTTTGCTTTATCTTCATTTCCTGTCTGCATTGCTGCACGCGCTACAATAATTTGTGCATCTGCTTTTACTCCTGCATCTGATTTCGGGTTTTCTAATACTTTTTCAGCAGCCACTACAGAACGGTCATAATCTTTTTTGTCGTAATAACATTTCATCAAGTTGGCTTGTGCAAAAGTTTTATTCTGCGGATAATCAGCTTCACTTTCTAATCTTGTTAGAACCGGAATCGCTTTATCGCAATCTTTTGTTTTCAAATAAATCTGAGCCAATCTATTTAAAGCTTGCTCTGTAAATTCATTTCTAGGCTGATCGATTACAAACTGATAATTGGCAACAGATTTCGTTTCAGAACCTTCTGCGTAAGTAAGTTGTGCTAAATAGAAATTAGCTTCAACCGCATGTAATCCATTAGGAAATTTAGAAACGTAACCAGCAAAACCAGTAATCGCTTGCTTAGAATTGTTTTGGCTGTATTGTTTGAAAGCTGCATCGTAAGTATCGTTATCCAGTTCTGCATCTGTAACCGCAACGAAATCTAACGTACGAACCCAAGTTGCATATTCGTTTACTTTTCCAGAATCAACATAAATTAATCTTGCTGTCGCCACTGCTTCAAGAGCTTCTGGAGTCTTCGGAAACTCAGCTGCAACTTTTTTAAATTTCGTTAAAGCCTGTTGATCACGATCTGAATTGTAATAAATCAAACCTTGTTTTAAAATTGCTTTTGAAGTAAACGATCCGTTATTAAATTCAGAAATCAACTGATCATACGTTTTAATTGCTTGATCATTTTTCTTTTCAGCAACGTAAGTATTTCCTAATTCAAACAAAGCATCGTCACGGTAAGACGATTTTTTGTACATCTGAAGAAAGTTATTCAACTCGTCTACTTTCTTAGCATTGTTTGACATAAATCCGTAAGAAAGTGCTTTTTGGAACTGCGCATAATCTGCATCTACTCCTTTTGCGGCAATTGCTTTTGCATACGCTTCGTTTGCCGCACTATATTTTGAAGTCACAAAACGGCAATCTCCCAAACGCAAATAAGAATCGTTTAAACGGTTTTTATCTGAAGGCGAATTATCAATCTGCGCTTGAAAAGAATTCGCCGCCTGATCGTAATCTTTTAGTTTAAAATATGTGTACCCAATATTATAGTTGATATTTTTATATTCGTCTGTAGACTTTGCAGCAGCCATTCCAGCAAACTGTTTGTAAGTCAAGAGCGCATTTTGCATATCATCATTCAAATATTCTGTTTCTGCTTTCCAGAAAGTTGCACGCGCTGTAAATTCAGGCGTTTTTTGTTCGCTGATAGCACTTTTAAACATTTTACCCGCTTCTTGGTAATTGTTTTCATTGTACAATTCTAATCCGCGGTAAAAAAGCACTTTTTGGTACGCCGCTTTGTTTTCCGCAGTTCTATTTTTTTCTAATAAAGCTAAAGCTTCTTTGTAGTTTTTAGAAGAAATATAAGAATCAACTAAAAGTTTTTCTACTTCTGCACGGCTTGAATTGTTTGGATATTTTTTAAGGAAATCCAATAAAATACCAGGAACAGCTTGATAAGCGTTTCCGATATCATAACTTAATTTAGCATAATTTAAAGCGGCATCTTCTTGAATTTGAGCATTAAAATCCATTTCAGAAGCATTTTTAAAAGCATTTAAAGCTTCTTGCTTTTTACCCGTATTTAAATAGCTTAAACCTAAATGATAATAAGCATTTTGAGCTACAAAATCTTTTCCTTCAATAATTTTATTGAACTGAGAAATGGCTTTTTCGTACTCTTTCTGCTCATAATACGCATAACCTAACTGGTAGAAATCGGTATTATTCCATTTTCCTTTTTTACCTGCGTATTGCTCCAAATACGGAATTGCTTTTCCGTATTGTTTTAGGTTGAAATAACTTTCTCCAATAATTTTATTAAGCTCCGATTTTTCAATGTCGTTTGATTTACCCATCGCTTGCTGTCCTAAATCAATCGCTTTTTGGAAATTTCCTAACTTGAAATTCATATCAGCTTGATAATACGACAGTTTTTCTTTGTATTTTTCTTCGCCTGAAACCTCATCAAAATACTTCGTAGCTTCTTTGTAATCGTCACCTTCATACGCCATAAATCCTAAATAATATTTAGCTTGAGAACCATATTCTTTAGAATTCACCACTTTGTTAAAATAGTTCGTTGCTTCTTTTTTCTTTTTAGCATTAAAATAGCTGTAACCTTTCATAAAGTTAAACTTATCAGCTTCCGATTTGCTCATGTAGCTTTCGTCAACTTTATCAAACCATTGCAAAGCTTTTGGGTAATTTCCTTGTTCGAAGAAAAATTGCGCCGCTTCAATGTAAGCTTGATTCTGTTTGGTACTTGTTGGATAATCATTTACAAATTGCTCCACCAAAGCATCGGCATTTGCTTTATTGGTTCTAATGGCAGAATTCGCAATATAGAAAGCACAGTCAGACTGTACTTCTTCATTTGTGGTATTGTTTTTTACTTTTTCAAAAATCAATTGTGCCGAAGCATATTGTTTGTCGTTATATAAAGCCAGTGCTTTGTCAAAATCCTTTAATTCGTACGTATAAATAGCCGATTTTTGTGCTGAAGCTATAGACGAAGCAAGGAAAATTTGGAATAAAAAGAACCTGGAAAGTTTACGCATTTTAATAATATTTAGTATTCAAATGTATCATTTTATACGGTTTATAACGAAACGTTTTGCCGTTTTATTATGAACAAATTATGAAACTATAACTATTTTACGCTTTCTGAAACTTCAATTTATTGATTCTCAAAATTTCTAATACTTATAATTTTAAACGATACAAGTTACGTAAGTTATTATAAGCAAGAACCTTCTCACACATGCCACAAAAATGCGCTTATATTGCTTAAATGGTTATTTTTATTATTGTCTTTTTTAGCAATTTTATTCAGAAATCAGCGAAATTTATTTTGAATACAGGCGTTATCTTATTACTTTTACCATTCAAACCAATTTTATTATGTCACAAACCGTACTATCTCTTAAAGAAGTCACTATATATCAAGAAGGAAGAAAAATTATATCTCACATTAACCTGGATGTTAATCATGGTGAGTTTATCTACATTATCGGTAAAACTGGTTCTGGAAAAAGTAGTTTTCTAAAAACTTTATATGCTGATTTACCGTTAGTTGAAGGTGAAGGACATATTGTTGAATTTGATTTAGCAACTTTAAAAGAAAGCGAAATTCCGTATTTAAGACGTAAAATCGGAATCGTATTTCAAGACTTTAAACTTCTTCCAGACCGTTCAATCAAAGACAATATGCTTTTTGTTTTAAGAGCTACAGGATGGGTTGAAAAAGAAGCCATGCAACACAAAATTGACGAAGTTTTGGACAAAGTAGGCATGAAAGATTTCGTAAACAAAATGCCTCACCAACTTTCTGGTGGAGAACAGCAACGTGTTGCAATTGCAAGAGCACTTCTAAACGATCCAGAATTTATTTTAGCCGACGAACCAACAGGAAACCTTGACCCACAAACTAGTTCTGAGGTTTTAGAAGTTTTAAAAGCGATCAATGCTGCTGGAAAAACGATTATTATGGCAACTCACGATTACGCTTTATTGATGAAATTCCCATCTAAAACCCTAAAATGTGAAGATGAAAGAATCTTCGAAGTGGTGCAAAGAAGCGTGTAATGCTTTCCATTTTAATTCCGGTTTATAATTACAATGTTTTACCGCTTGTTTTAGAACTTAAGCGGCAAGCCGATAATTTGGGAATTGAATATGAAATTTTAGCACAAGATGATCTTAGCAAAAACTTTATCAACGAAAACAAACAGATAAACAATCTCACAAATTGTTCTTTTTCGATTAATACTGAAAACTTAGGCAGAGGACGAAATATTAATTTATTGTGCTTCAAATCAAGATATAATTTTATATTGATTATGGAAGCAGATGCTCTGCCAGAGAATGAATTTTATCTTAAAAATTATATTGAATCTCTTTCAAATTCGCCATCCGTAATTTTTGGCGGTGTAAAATACCCCGATGTTTTTCCTTCTAAAGAAAAACTGCTTCGATGGAAGTATGGCATAAAAAGAGAAACTAAATCTTTAAATCAAAGATTTAAAAACAATTACGATTTTGTATTCACCTGGAATTTGCTTTTAAAAAAAGAAATCCTAATACAATTTCCATTTCCTGAGTTTATAAAAGATTATGGATATGAAGATCTGATTTTTATAGAAAATCTGCGTTTAAATTCTGTTCCTGTTGCACATATCCAAAATCTTTTGATTCATTACAACAATGAGGACAGCATCACTTTCATTGAAAAATCTAAAATAGCAGTTCAAAACTTATACAACTTAGTTCGCTTCCATAAAATTGATCCAAAAAGCACTCGATTAACAAAAGTTCATTCCTTTTTAAATAATTTAGGCCTAACTGGAATTGCAAGAGTCATTTATAGAATAACAAAAAAGAGAATCTTAGCTAATTTAACTTCCGAAAATCCAAATTTATATCTTTTAGATTTTTACAAATTAGGATTTTATTGCGATTTAAAAAAATAATCAATTATGGCCTTTTTTTCTGTAGTTATTCCGTTGTACAATAAAGCCGATCATATCGAAAACACGATTAAAAGTATTTTCGATCAAACTTTTATTGATTACGAAATCATTATAATAAATGACGGATCTACAGATGCAAGCGAAGCTACTGTAAGAAGATTTAACGATAATAGGATTCAAATTTTCAACCAAAAGAATCAAGGCGCATCTGTTGCCAGAAACCTTGGAATTGAGAAATCGTCAGGAAGATTTATAGCCTTTCTCGATGCCGATGATTATTGGTTTCCAAATCATCTGGAAGAATTACATAAATTAATTGTTGATTTCCCAAATTGCGGTTTGTATTGTTCGCGTCATAAAATAAGAATCTCTAAAAAACATTTTCAAATTCCGCATTATGACGGAATAGAGAAATCTTTTAGAGGAATTGTACCCGATTATTTTTTTTCGAACAAGCCTTTTAGAATTACTTGGACTTCTTCTTTAGCTGTTTCAAAAGAAATATTAGAAAATATCGGAGAATTCACTCCAGCAATAACAAATGGGCAAGATTTAGAACTTTGGACAAAAATCGGAATCCGTTTTCCAGTAGCGATTACTAATAAAACTACTGCCGTTTACGATTACGATGTTGACAATAGCTTAACTAAACAAAAAATAAATTCGAGGATATTAATGGATTTCGAACAATTTAAAATCTTCGAAAAAGAGAATCCATCACTTAAAAAGTTTCTTGATATTTATCGAATTGAATATGCTTTGCATTATTACATTTTCGGAAATAAAACCAAAATGAACCTTTATTTTAAAGATGTCGATAAAGAAAATATTCCTTTTAAAATTAGGATTTTATTAAAGACTCCTCCTATCTTTTTACAATTTTCTTTGAAGCTAAAAAGAAAACTAAAACAGCATGGAATTGATTTTTCTATTTACAATTAGCGTATTTTATAAATTCATCAAAATTTCTAATGTAATCTTCTTCCATATAAACTTCTGAAGCGATCACCAAACAAAGAGAACCGGAAGAGAAGTTCTGCAACTCTCTCCAAATCCCTGGATTAATCAATAACCCTTCGTAAGGTTTATTTAAGGTAATAATTTGTTCTTTTTCTCCATCTTTCAAAACCACATCAAAACTTCCGCTTAAAGCCACCAAAAATTGTCGTAGGTTTTTATGTGCATGTCCTCCTCTTTCTGCTCCAGCCGGCACATCGTACAAATAATACACTCTTTTAATATCAAATGGAACAGTATCATTTTCAATTACTGAAAGATTACCTCTTCGTTCTTCTATTTTCGGAATTGGTATAATTTGTACTTTATTATTCATCAAGATCATGCTTGTATTTTTTGATACGTTTTGTGTCCTTTTATTGCGCTTTTAAAAATGGTTTTCAGGTTCTTTATTTTTACTTTCTTATGCTTTAAATCAAAAAACATTTTTAAGAAAATCCAAAAAATATATTTTTTTCCGAAAATCCTCGTAAACATTGCTCCGCTAATAAAATACCTTTCTGCAATATCTTTTTTATTTGAAGAAGTTAGATCATCATGCACGACAATTATTTCAGGTTGAAAAACAAGCTGTTTTCCATCCTTCTTTAAATCGGATAAAAAAACGGCTTCCTCTCCCATTTCAAAGATTCCGCCTAAACCAAAATTTTCATCAAATTTATGTTTTCCATAATCAATATGAAATTTATTTAATGTCAATTCTATAGAACTCGTGTTCAAAATATCAAAAACATTTAATCTGTCTTTCGAATTAACCCCAGATGCATTTAAAGGTTTTTGATTTGATTTTAAAGCATAAAACTTTATCGCTGTGGCATCAGGATATTTTTTATAAGCATCAATTATTTTTGAAACAAATCCTTTCTGAAACACTACATCATCATCTGAAATTAAAAGAATTTTTCCGATTGCATTTTCTAATGCTAAGTTTCGGCTTTTAGAAAGTCCTTTTTCAAGTGAATTTATAACTCTTATATTAGGATAACTCGAGCTAAGTTTGGTTTCATTTTGAATCTGATTGATTATTAATATCGAAATTTTCGTGTAATCCAAAAACGGAAACATCGGAACTAAAAAGTCCAACGAATCTCTGTTCATTGTCGAAATTAGTATTTCCAAATCCTTTTCTTCAAACAAAATATTCATTTTTCAATTTTATTAAACAATCATAGTATCCCAATTCTTATTTTTGAATCTTGAAATTCATTTTAAAATCGATCATTTCCTATGCACAATCTGCCTTTAGTAACTGTTATTTGCTTGTGTTACAATCACGAAAAGTTTGTAATTGAAGCATTAACTTCTATTGTAAATCAAACTTACAAAAATATTGAGATTATAGTGGCAGATGATTTTAGTAATGATTCTTCTGTAAAAAAAATTAAGGAATGGCACGAAAACTTTCCTCACATTCAGCTTCTAATTAATGAAAGCAATATAGGCAATACCAAAACCTTTAACAAGGCATTAAAATTATCAAATGGCGATTTCATTATTGATTTGGCTGCAGATGATGTGCTATTGGCTAATTGTGTCGAAAAACAGATAAACACTTTCCTAAATTCTAAAATGGATCGACTTGGAATAGTTTATGGAAATGCGGAAATTATCTCTGAAAATAAAACGCATCTAAACTATTATTATAAAGTTGATGCTGATAAAAAAGCAATCGTAAAACCAGCTTCTGGAGACATTTACAAGGCTATTTTAAGTCAAAACAGCATGATTTGTTCTATTAGTTCGATGACAAAAAAAGAAGTATTAAAAGAGCTAAATGGTTACGATGAAAATTTAGCTTACGAAGATTTAGACATTTGGATTAGAGCTTCAAGAAACTATAATTTTGAATTTATTGATGCTGTTTTAGTTCAGAAAAGAGATGTTCCCAATTCTTTAGGAAATATATTTTATAAAAGATTTAACTCTAAAACCAAAAAGATAAATCGATCTAGCTATCTCGTTATAAAAAAAGCAATTGCCTTAAACCAAACAAAAGAAGAAAATAAAGCGCTTTTAAAAAGACTGCATTTTGAAATGGAGAAAGCCTATAGAACTTTGGATATTTTGCTTTTTATAAAATATATTCCTTTAGAATTAAAATTGCGTTTTAGTTAATTCCTTTTTTAAAAAATCGTTTACAATCATCGAACATTTCTCTGCACCTACATTATGCAAATGATCTGCATCGTAAAAATCATCATTAGAAAAACGAGAATCATTGAATAGATTCAAATAAAAAGTGTTCGAATTCATTTTTTGCAAAAGTAAAGCACTTTCAAAAATCTTATTCAATTTTTCTTTTTTCACCTTTGCTGCATAATTTTTTGACACCGGCATTGTTACCAAGATCACTTGAATTCCTTTGCTTTTACATTTTTCAATAATCAATTCAATAGCGGTGATATTTTCTGTAAAATCAATTAAATTGTCTTCATGCCTCTTGATTGTTATTAATGCGCTTTTCTCTAAATTTCCAACTCTGCTTTGCTTCGTATAATTTGTACCGAAACCACTTTTATTACACTCTACAATGGTTTTCTCAAAAAAATAACGTGAAACTAACTGAAGATTGGAACTAAAACTCTTTGTTCCTGAAATAAACCAACTATTAAGATCAAAACTGTTTATTATAGGAACTTCCAAGTCCATATAATGTTGATAATAATATTTCCTCCATATATCTTCATGGGTGTTTTTCAACTGGCTTAAACTTGTATATTCTATAGTTAAAATAATATATTTAAGTTTCTTAAATTTATCAATATGCTTATCAATTAAAAGTTTATCGAAATATAGTGATTGGCTAATATTAGATAAATTAAATGTTGTCTTATCAAAAAAAACTGGATTTAATCCGTAAAAAGAATGAGAATTTCCAAAAATCAAAACCTCTGCATTTTGATAGTTTGCCACACAATTTTCATTTTTCACAGTGTAATTGTTTGGTGTTACTCGGTAAAAAACTTCAATTAATAAAAGCACCAATACAATTGGAAATAAAAAAATAAAGGTGTGTCGAATAAAATTTCTCATTTAAAAGAAAATAAATAAGATTATTAAGAAAAAAAATGCAAAACTAATGTATTGAAAAGCATAATTGGTCAATTAAAATAAACTCTTCTTAAAATAAACAGATAATACAAGCAAATAAATAAAATTTTCCAGTGCATACCCTATTACGACTCCTTCAATTCCGTAGATTTTAACAAAATACAGACAAAAGAAATACAAAATCGCAAATGAAAACAACTCGGTAAAAATAAACGCTGAAGTCATTTTTTTGGCAAAAAACTGATAGCCTAAAATAAGCGAAGCAACTTTAAAAATATCTCCTAGAAGCTGCCAGAAAAACAAATCAGTTACGGGTAAAAACTCTTTTGTAAATAGTAGCCGAATGATAAAAAATCTCGAAAAAAAAATTATGGCTAATCCTAAAATGAAAACAGGCAAAATAAATTTATAATACTCAAAAAATATATTTTTAGTTTCTAAATTACTTTGAGCTTTAGACAATTTTGGTAGAAAATAAACACTCAAAATAGTACTTATAAACATTAGATAATAGGACGAGATTCTAGTCATGGATTCCCAATATCCAGCTTGTTCGAATCCTAAATTATGAATAATATGGTTCCGAATTGCAAGCAATACAAAAGGGCCTAAAACAGACGAAACAAGCGTCATTAAAGAATAAGACGAAAGGTTTCTTAAAATTTTAAAATTGAATGAATCCAATCTTACAATTCGAAACAATGAAATCTCTCTCTGAACCAAATAAAAAGTAGCAAAAAACAACAAAGCCGGTGCAATTACAATAGCTAACAAAGCTCCTGCAGTTTTGAATTTTAAAATCAGAAAAATGGAAGTCAGCAAACCAATGATATTTCCAATGATATTGATCCAAATTACTTTTTTGAATTTACCCAAGCCATTAATTACAGCAATTAAGAAAACAGAAAAACCATACGTTGGCAAAACCAGCGCTAAAACCTTAAAAACAATTAAATATTCGGTGTTATTTCCAAAGATTTTTTGGTTCCAATAAGATGCTGTAAAAAATAAAAATCCGCTTAGCAAAAGCGCAACACATAATAAAGTAATAAAAACTGTAGAAACTATTTTTCGACGTTCGGCTGTACCTTTTTCGTTTTCAGCCACATATTTTACAATTCCGTTTTGAAAACCTAAAATTGAAATATTTTCTATTGAAGTTAAAAAATTACGAAGATTTCCAACCAAAGCCATTCCGCTTGGTCCAACAAAAATCGCTAATATTTTAGAAGTAATTAATCCGATTCCGATTTTTAAGACAACACTAAAACTGTTTAAAGAGGCAATCTTAAACAAACTTGTTTGAATTATTTTTCTATAGAAATTCAATTAGTATTGATTTAAAATTTCTATAATAAAATCAACCTCAGCCTCCGTCAAAATTGGGCTCATTGGCAAACTCAAAATTTCCTGATGAATTTTCTCTGTAATAGGGAAAGACATATTATTCCAGCCTAAAAAAGCTTTTTGTTTGTGAGGCGGAATTGGATAATGTATAACCGTTTGAATATTATTTTGAGCTAAATATTCTTGTAAATCTGTTCTATTTTCTGTTCGAATGACAAACAAATGAAAAACGTGATTATCGGAGAAATCCCAAAACGGAAGTGTCATTTTATCATTTTTAATTTCTGCTAAATATCGTTTTGCAACTGCTCTTCTTTTCTCATTATCTGAATCTAAATTGGGAAGTTTCAGATTTAAAAAACCTGCTTGCAATTCGTCCAGTCTCGAATTTACGCCAATATACTCGTTGTGATATTTCTTTTCTGAACCATAATTTCGAAGCGAATAAAGTGCTTTTGCCAATTCAGAATCATTTGTGGTAATTGCTCCACCATCGCCCAAACAGCCAAGGTTTTTTCCTGGGTAAAAACTGTAGGCGATTGTTGATTTTAGATTGTCGATTTTAGATTTCAGATTTTCACTCGCTTGGAATTTTGAATTTTGATTTTGGAGTTTAAAACTTTCAGCCCCATGAGCTTGTGCTGCGTCTTCTACAATTATCAAATCATTTTGAACCGCAATTTCATTTATTTTCTCCATTTCAGCTAATTGTCCGTATAAATGAACAACTAAAATGGCTTTGGTTTTTGGAGTGATTTTCTCCTGAATTAAATCTGGATTTATGTTGTAGGTTTCCAATCTTGGTTCTACTAAAACAGGAACTAAATCAGCTTGTAAAATAGCTAAAATACTCGCGATATACGTATTTGCAGGAACAATTACCTCATCGCCTTTTTGGAGTTTTCCGAGTTCGATGTAACCTTTAAAAATAAGAACCAAAGCATCAAAACCATTTCCTACTCCAATGCAATGTTTAGAATGGCAATATTCGGCGAAAGCCTTTTCAAATGTTTCCACTTCTTTGCCTAAAATATACCAGCCGTTTTCTAAAACCGATTTCAGTTTTTCCTGAAAAGCAGTTTCATACGGTTCGTTTATTTTTTTTAGATCTAAAAATGGTATCACTTTATTTCAATTTTATAAAAATCCTGATTGTAAACTGAACAGCCTAATTCTTCTTTTTGGTTTAAAAGTCCTTTATTATAACCTGACTCATTTGTTTCGTTAACAGTTCCCATATCAAAGAAATGTTTTCCTTTTCTTTTGTATTTATGAATCAGATTGATGAATAAAAAGTCCAATGCTCTAAATTCTTCTCCTGCTTTTGAAGTCGCACCGTACTGTGATTTAACTACATTTTTGGTTTCAAAAATGGTTATTCCAGCAATAATTTCGTCATTTCTGTAAGCAGAGTATTGTTTGATATTTTGAGGAAATTTAGACTTCAAAAGCTCCATTTCTTTTTTGGAATGAACTGGTTTTGCATCAAATTTTTCCAACAATCTTGGCTCTAAAACTTTCTCCCAAAACGGATCAAAATTTTCTTCTTCAAAAATATCTAAATCAAGATTTTCAATTCGTCTGAAGTGTTTCATCTTACTTTTCGAAATCTTCAACGGAATTGTCAAATTAACCGCCAAATTCATTTCTTTATGTTCTAAAACCGCTCCTCTTTTCATTAGAAAAAAGTCCATTGCTTTATTACCTTCCAAAAAATAAAAATCTGGAATTGGTTTATAATAAAAGGCTTCAAATTGATTTTCTTTCAAAAAAAGTAAAATTTCATCCAAAATCGATTCTACTTTTTCTGCTTTCAATTTCGACAAAAACACCAATCCACCATAAGTCAGACCTTGATGAGAATACAACGAATTTCCTTTTTTATTGGCTGGAAGAATGGCGCGCAGTTTTTCTTCTTCAAAAACTAAAAGCGAAAAATCTTCGAAACGATCTTTGTGGTATTCCATAAAATCGCGATGAAATAAAAAGGTAGCATTTTTAGCCTGAGCGACAAAATCGTTCCAAGCTGAATAATCTTCTTGAGTGTATTTTCTAATAGTATATTTCATGCTACATATGATCAAATGCCTTTAAATGCCATTTGTATTTAACTGCCATTAATCGAATTACAATAATTACAAGAGAGGTAACCAGATATAAAATATCATCGTTTAAATTGAGTTGTCGTAATCCAAAAAATACCATTCCTCCAAAAATACAGATTGTTGCATAGATTTCTTCTCGAAAAACGTTTGGAATTTCGTTGCACAAAATATCACGAATTACACCGCCAAAGCAAGCTGTCATGGTTCCTAAAGCGATACAAATTGCTGGGTGAAGCCCTGTTAGAATTCCTCTCTCAAGTCCTATTAAAGTAAAAACTCCGAGCCCGATTGTATCGAAAAGAAACAATGAGGTTCGAAGTTTATCAAATCTTTTTCTGAAAATAATGGCTAGAAAAAATCCTAAAATGATCACATATACGTATTGCATGTCACGCATCCAACCTACAGGAGTTCTTCCGATTAAGACATCACGAAGCGTTCCGCCTCCAACCGCAGTAACAAATGCAATGATAAACACTCCAAACGGATCTAGTTTTTTGTGCATTGCTGTTAAGGCGCCAGACATAGCAAACGCCATTGTCCCAATAATATCAAGTAGGTGAAACATTTTTTTTTCTTAAGTTACAAAGATGCAAAGGGTCAAAGTTACAAAGTTGTAAGGAATAATTTTAGCAAATCTAACTCAAGAAATACTTATTATTTTTTTACGTAAATCGGACTTCTTTTCAATAAATATGAGATAGAATCCATCCAGCCGTCTTTTAGCGCTAGCAAAGGTTTACGCGTTTGAGAATAGATTTTATCTGTGTTTCTGTACATGTCAAAATAAACCGTGTAGTAGTAATACGTCTGATTGTTTGCGGTTGTTGTCGAGATGTCGTTTGTTGTAACTTTTTTATTGTTGTCGCTCACTTTTGCATTTCCGCTGTTATAAGTTGTAGCTGTAGTCCCGGTTCCAATTGTATAAGAAACTTTTGCAGCAACAATATTATCAACTCCCAATATTTTTTCAAGATCTTGTATTGGCGTTTCGTCAATATTATTGTGGTCAATTCCTGCTTTGTGCAATAAGCTGTTTGTTGTTCTTAAATCCTGAACTGTCAACGGAAAAATATTAGCAGATTTATCTAACAACTTGTTGTACAAATCGTTTTGAGCAAATTTTGCCATATCTTCAGAACCTTGCTGATTGTCTGCATTTACATAAGGAATTGGCAATACTGCAATTGTATTATGTTGCATATCTGCACTTACAATGCTTGGAGATGATGTGTTTTGAGCTGTTGTACTTGTACTCGGAGAGACATCAAAAGTTTGAGATCTTCCGCTTGCAAAATCGATTCTAGCAATCTGCGAAACGTCTAATGAGATCTGCATGGTTTCGCCTGGAAGCGAATATTCTACGGTTTTATCAGACATTTTAGAAATTGTACATTCTATAATCTGATAATCTCTTTTTATAATTTTATCTAATTTTTTTCCGCTTTGAGCAAAACTTACGCAAGCAGACAACAATACGAACAGTACCACTAAGGTTTTTACATTTTTCATTTGTTTAAAATTTTACGAATTAATTATCTATATATAAATTTACGAAGAAATTTTAAAAAATTATCAATAAAACTTAAAAAACACAATTAATTATTCAAAGAAAAAAAATCACATGTTTTGCGTATAGAAATTATAATCTTTTAAAATTACTCGTATAAAATCGCTATTATTTCCTGATTGATTTTTGATGCCTGTTACACTTTCAATTTTTGCCACTAATTTGTAAATAACCTCATGATCGTTTTTAGACGCTGCCTTTTGAAAAGTTTCTTTTATAATACGCATATCATTGTCTGAAAGCTTAATTACCAACGGATAAGTCGGAACATAAGATTCTCCGATTTCTTCTAAAATGGTATGGCTGATATTAATTCTGTTCTTCAACGTAATCACTGCTGTTCCTGCCGCCATATCGCCCAATCGTTGTGATTTCTGACTAGTAATAACCGAAATAAGTCCTGGAAGTCCAAAAAAAGTAAAAAAGTCAATTACTCTAAAAAACCAGCGAATTAAATAATCTCCAAAACCGGCTTGATAACCGTCAATTTTTACAACTTTAATTTTCAATAATTTTTTACCAAGTGACTGTCCTTCAAAAACACTTTCTAAAACCAATGAGTAAACTATAACTGGCGAATAAAGCATTAAAAAAATGGCACCTTGTGACCAGTTATCCAAATTGGTCATCAATCGTTCTAGTCTTAACCAATCAAAAATAACGATAGAAACTACTGTTATATAACAGATTACTATAAACAAATCAATAAAAAAAGCTCCTAGTCTTTCACCAACAGAAGCGGCAATAAAATTTATTTTGACATTTTGTGTCGTATTAATAGATAATTCTGACATATTTCATATTTTAGCCTACAATGAGAGAAATCGCCTTTATAAAACAAAACAGAGAAAAATGGCTCGAGTTTGAGCTGGCAATTTTTGGTAAAGCTAAAAAAAATCCTGATGAATTAGCTAATTTGTACATTCAAATGATGAATGATTTATCTTACGCCCAAACGTATTATCCTAAAAGCAAAACGGTTGTGTATCTGAATCATCTTGCTTCTCAGATTTATCAAAAAATTTATAAAACCAAACGCACAGACCAAAATCGAGTTGTAGATTTCTTTAAAATCGAAGTGCCTTTATTGGTTTACGAATACAAAAGGTATTTGGCTTATGCTTTTGTTTTGTTTTTTATTACGGTTTCAATTGGAGTTCTTTCCGCACGTTACGATCGTGATTTTGTACGTCTGATTTTAGGCGACGATTACGTCAATATGACTTTAGAAAACATCAAAAAAGGCAATCCAATGGCTGTATATGGTTCGGGAAGCAATTGGGGAAGTTTTATTGGCATTACGGTAAATAACCTTTTTGTGGGTGCTAAATGTTATTTCTACGGAATTTTTGCTGGAATCGGAACTTTCAATGTCTTTCTTCAAAACTGCATTATGTTGGGTTCTTTTCAGTATTTTTTCTACGAACAAGGCGTTTTCTGGAAAAGCGTTCGAGGAATCTGGATTCATGGTTCGATGGAGATTTTCGCGATTGTAATCGAAACAACTGCCGGATTTATTCTTGGAGCTTCTATCCTATTTCCTAAAACTTTTTCAAGATTAAATTCCTTTAAAATTGGTTTCAAAAACAGTTTCAAAATATTCTTAAGCACTTTTCCTTTCACGATAAGTGCCGGATTTTTAGAAGGTTTTATTACACGATATTCTATTGATATGCCCAATTGGCTAAGCAGTTTTATTATCTTGTTTACACTTGCAATAATTTCGTTTTATTACTTGATATACCCTTTTATTGTACACAAAAAATTTCATTCTTTAACCGCCGAAAAACTTTAAGACCAAGTAATGACAAGATTATTATTTATTTTATCTTTTCTTTTGTGCTGCGGTATTTCTAAAGCTCAGGACACTATTGTTCCAACTATAGATCCTCCAAAAATTACTGCAATTAAATATACAGAAAAAGACATTCAAGTAGATTCTAGAAACGTTGAACCCAAACATTTCGAAAAGAATTTCAAGAAAAAATATACCGATAAAGAATTTGTCTACGAATACAAAGCTCCTGAAAAAAACTGGTGGGACCATTTTAAGCATTGGCTGGCAAGACTAATCTTTAATTTATTCAATTTCAGCAGTGTAAAAACATCGCTAAATTTTGTTGGCATTTTGTTCAGAATAATTGCTGTTTTGGTCGTTATTATTCTGATTTACTTTATTGTAAGAGCTTTAGCCAAACAAGAAGGAAGATGGATTTTTGGAAAAAATGCAAAAAAAACCTTGTTTTATTCTGATGCTGAGAAAAACATTCATCTTTTAGATTTTGAAAAACTTATTAAGGAAAGTATCGAAGCTGGCGAAAGAAGAATTGCAATTCGATATTATTATTTATGGCTTTTAAAAGTAATGGCGCAGAATAATTATATTGAATGGGATATCGAAAAAACCAATTCTGATTATTTGTACGAATTGCACAATCCTGCTCATAAAGAAGAGTTTACGTATCTTTCTTATTTGTACAATTATATTTGGTACGGCGAATTTGAAATTGACGATACAACCTTCAGAAAGACTGAAAACAGATTTAAAAAAGCATTAAAAACCTTTGGCAATGGATAATAAAGTTAAAATATACATTGCTATTCTGGTTTTAATTTTCGGAATAACATTATTAGTAGACAAAGGTCAGCCAAAACCTATTGACTGGACTCCGACGTACTCTGTTGACGATAAAATTCCTTTCGCATTATACGTTTTTGATCATGAAGCAGATGCTCTTTTTAAACAAAAAGTAGAACGAATTTCGACACAAACTCCATACGAATATTTGGATTCTCAATATGATGCGAGAGAAAATGTAGAAACCTATAGAATTAAAGGCACTTTCGTTAATATTTCTGAAGCTAATAATATTGACGAACAGTCGATGAAAGAGATTTTATATTTTGTTTCTCACGGAAATAATGCTTTTCTAAGCATGAGGGCATTTCCGAAAGTATTGTTAGACTCTTTAAAAATCGAATTGAAAACTGATTTCATGCCAATTGACAGCGTTTCTGTTTGGATGGCAAATAAAAAAGTAAGTTCAAAAAAACATATTCTGAATACAGGATTAAGTGATTATTTTTCAAAAATAGATACTTTAAACACCACAGTTTTAGGCTACCAAAACAGCGCTAAAAACAAAAAGCAGATTAATTTTATTGAAGTTCCTTATAAAAATGGTTATCTCTACCTGCACACGCAGCCTGTAGCTTTTACCAATTATAATCTGCTGAAAAAAGATCACTATCAGTATACTGAAAATTTGGTTTCGTATATTTCGAAAGGAAATGTCTATTGGTACAATAAAAGCTTTAATGACCAACGAATTTCAAGTTCTCCATTGCGATATATCTGGAGTCAGCCTGCTTTAAAATCGGCTTGGTATTTAGGTTTAATTGGAATTCTTATTTTCATGATTTTCAATGCAAAAAGAAAACAACGCATTGTTCCAATTATAAAACCGTTGCAGAATTCAACTGTAGAATTTACCAAAACCGTTGGAAATTTATATTATCAAGAAGGCGATCACACCAATATTATTGATAAAAAGATTATTTACTTTTTAGAAAAAATAAGAACAGATTATTTGCTTGACACAACCAAACTCGATGACGATTTTATAACCAAATTGCATTATAAAACAGGAAAAGACGAAAATGATATTCGCGACTTGGTTCGATTAATTAATGATCACCGAAATAGTTATCATGGAAGTCTTGAAGAAGATCTTCTAAAAATAAATACAGCGATAGAAAAGATTTTACATTAAAATCTAAACGAAATTTAAAAAGAAAAATAGACCAAATTATGGACGACATCAATACAACATCAAGCGAAATCACAAACGAAAATGTGAATTTTGAAACAAGACTTAATCTTACGCCTCTTTTAGAACACGTAAACACGATTAAAAAAGAGATCGAAACGGTAATCGTTGGACAACACAAAATGGTTGACCAGCTTTTGGTAGCTATTTTATCAAACGGTCACGTTCTTTTGGAAGGTGTTCCTGGAGTTGCCAAAACAATTACCGCTAAATTATTGGCTAAAACTTTAAATATTGGTTTCAGCAGAATTCAGTTTACGCCAGATTTAATGCCTTCTGATATTTTAGGAACTTCTATTTTCAATTTAAAAAACTCTGAATTTGAATTCAAAAAAGGACCGATTTTCTCTAATTTAATTTTAATTGATGAGATCAACCGTGCTCCAGCAAAAACACAAGCTGCACTTTTTGAAGTTATGGAAGAACGCCAAATTACAATTGACGGTTCTGCATATCAGTTAGAAGCTCCGTTTTTGGTAATTGCGACCCAAAACCCTATTGAGCAAGAAGGAACATATCGTTTGCCTGAAGCGCAATTGGACCGTTTTCTTTTTAAAATTACAATCGATTATCCAAAATTGAATGAAGAGATTTTAATTATCCAAAGAGAGCATTCTTTACAAGATCACGGAAAATTAGATGCTATCAAAACAATTCTTTCTGCTGAAGAAATCAAACAATATCAAGGTTTGGTAAAACAAATTAGAGTAGAACAAAATCTATTAGAATACATTGCTAGAATCGTGGTAAATACGCGTGAAAATGCCTTTTTATATTTAGGAGCTTCGCCTCGTGCTTCGATCGCTATTTTGAATGCTTCGAAAGGTTTTGCTGCAATCCGCGGACGCGATTTTGTTACGCCAGAAGATATTAAAGAAGCTGCAATTCCAGTTTTACAGCACCGTGTTATTGTTGCGCCAGAACGCGAAATGGAAGGAATTACAAGTTCTGAAATCATTAAACAAATTATTGAAACGGTAGAAATTCCAAGGTAATTATTAATTGTGAATGTGAATGGTGGACAAACTCCAAACTTTGCAAACGCCTTGTCACCCTGAGCGAAGTCGAAGGAAAAAACTTGAAACCTTAAACTTGAAACAATAAAAACGAGAAAAAAACATTGAAAACATCTAAACTTCTTATATCATTCTCTCTCCTATTATTGATTGTTTTTCAATCTGCAAATGCTGTTGTCTTAAAAAACAAAAAAGATTCTTTTTATTTTAAAAATGACAAACAGGAGATTGACGCTTTAGTAAAGAAATTGTACGAATGGGTAGAAACGAAAAATAGCAACAATGATTTCAATCCGATTGCGAATAAAAAAGGAGACAAATACATTGGTTTAGATTTAAATGCCCATAAAAAAAGGCTGGAAGAACTGAAGAAAACCAATTTCTTTTCGCAACAATTTTTAGACAATTACAATAAAATTGCTTTAAAAATAGATTCTAATCTTAAAACTAAAAAGATTGAATGGTTTGAAGGCGAATTACCTCCTTTTGGAAATGGCGCTAATCCGTGGTGCAGTTGCCAGGACAATCCAGATAATTATTGGAAAACAATGACTGTAAACCATTTGAAAGTTGAAAACAACAATGCTTCTTTTGATTGGACTTGGTCATGGAAAGGCGATTTTAAATATAAAGTGAAAACGGTTAAAGAAAACGGAGTTTGGAAAATAGCATCTCTGGAAGGCTTTAATTTTGATGACTTCACTAAAATTTATTAGAAAATATAAAACTAAGAAAACTTGAAATTCATAAAAAGTCTGTATCTGAACAATTTCTTTTTCTATGTGCTTATCGGCATTATAGGATTGTTTATCTGTGCCTTTATTTTTCCGAATATGTATAATGCAGTTTGGCTGCTTGTTTTAGGTTTAGGCACTTTTTTAGGTCTCGATATTATGCTTTTATATTTAGCTCGAACTGGACTTGAAGCAGAAAGAATTACACCCGAAAAATTATCAAACGGAGATTTAAATCCAATTACAATCAATCTGAAAAATCATTATACTTTTCCAATTTCGGTTAAGATTATTGATGAAATTCCGTTTCAATTTCAGATTCGTGATTTTAAAATTGTAAAAACGATAAAAGCCGCTTCGCAAAAAGAAATTGGTTATGATCTTCGTCCGACAGAACGCGGAGAATACCATTTCGGCTCTTTAAATATTTATGTTTCTTCACCTTTAAGGCTTATTTCGAGAAGATTTTCTTTCGATAATAATCAAATGGTGCCAACATATCCTTCTTACATTCAATTAAGAAAATACGATTTGATTGCTTTTTCGAATAATTTATTTCAATACGGAATCAAAAAAATACGCCGAATTGGCCATACCATGGAATTCGAGCAAATTAAAGAATATGTTCAAGGCGACGATTTAAGAACGCTGAACTGGAAAGCGACCGCAAAAAGAAACTCTTTAATGGTCAATCAGTTTCAGGACGAAAAATCGCAATCGGTTTATATGGCAATCGACAAAGGGCGCGTAATGCAAATGCCTTTTGACGGATTAAGTTTGTTGGATTATGCGATTAATTCTTCTTTGGTTTTGTCCAATGTCATTTTGAAAAAACAAGATAAAGCTGGACTTTTTTCTTTTTCTAAAAAAGTAGAAAATCGCGTTTTTGCAGAAAGAAGAGGTTCTCAAATGCAGAAAATATTAGAATCTTTATACAACGTAAAAACCGATTTCTTCGAAAGCGATTACAGCAGATTGTATGTTGATATTAAGAAAAACATCAATCAGAGAAGTTTAATTATTCTGTACACGAATTTCGAAACAATGGATGGTTTAAATCGTCAATTACCTTATTTAAAAGGAATTGCGAAGAGTCATTTATTAGTCGTAGTTTTCTTTAGCAATACAGAATTAAACAGCATCATCAATAAAAAAACAACTACAATTCAAGAAGTTTACGACAAAGTGATCGCGGAGAAATTCATGTTCGAAAAGCGATTAATCGTAAACGAATTGAAGAAATACGGAATTCATTCGGTTCTAACGCAGCCCGAAAACCTGACTTTGGATGCGATCAATAAATATTTGGAGATTAAATCTAGAGGGATTTTGTAGCAACCTTAATCTGTTAACTTATGGTTATTTTATAGATTGACTTCACTGTTATAGCTATTATTAAATTAGTTTTGAAAGAAAATAACAATCTGATTATAACTTAAAAACAGATCAAAATGAAAAAAGCAATTCTACTTCTGTTCGTCTTACTAAGCATTCAATCTCAAGCCCAAAAAACAGAAAACATTATCATTATTACGACAGATGGTTTCAGATGGCAAGAACTTTTTAAAGGAGTAGATGCTGCAATTGCTAACGACAAAAAATTCAATCAAGGAGACAGCGCTTACATTTACAAAAAATACAGCAGTCCAGACATCAAGGAATCTCGTAAAAAACTAATGCCTTTTTTCTGGTCTGAAATCGCTTCGAAAGGTCAGATTTACGGAAATAGAGATTTAGGAAATAAAGTTGATGTTGCCAATCCGTATTGGTTTAGTTATCCTGGATATAGCGAAATCATGACTGGAAATGTGGATCTAAAAGTCAATTCAAATGGCTACAAACCAAATCCGAATGTGAATGTTTTAGAGTTTTTAAATCAACAATCTAAACTAAAAGGGAAAGTTGCCGCATTTGGCGCTTGGGATGCTTTTGATCGAATTTTAAATGAAGAAAGAAGCGGTTTCCCTGTCATTTCTGCTTTTGATAAAGTGGGCGGAAACAAACCAACAGCCTCTCAAAAATTGTTGAATGAAATGCGCGATAATTCGTTTAAACCTTTTCATGAAGATGAATGTTTAGACGTTTTCACCCATTATCAAGCATTAGACGAATTAAAAACTAAAAAGCCAAAAGTTCTATACATTGCATACGGAGAAACGGATGAATGGGCACATCACGGAGATTACAGATCGTATCTTGATGCAGCTAATCAAGTAGACAAATGGATTCAAGAAATCTGGAATTTTGTCCAAAATGATCCTCAATACAAAAACAAAACAACTCTATTTATCACAACAGATCACGGACGTGGCGACAAAGTAAAATCAAAATGGACAGATCACGGTTCTGATGTTGCAGGCGCTTCTGAAATTTGGTTTGCTACAATGGGACCAGAAATTGCTCCAAAAGGCGAAATCAAAACAAATGCTCAGTTCTATCAGAAACAGTTTGCTCAAACTATAGCAAAATTTCTAGGCCATACTTTCAAAACAGATCATCCAGTTGACGAAGAGGTAAAAGAAGTTTTTGAGAAATAGTTTCTTTTGCCACGAATTTCACTAATTGACACAAATTATAATTGCGTGAAATCAAAAAAGAAATTCGTGAAAATTCGTGAAATTCGTGGCAGAAAAACTTTCTAAGCAAATCGACAAGGTTTTAAAAACCTTGCAGGAAGAAAAAAACTCTGTAACTTTGTGCCTTTGCAACTTTGAGTCTTAAAAAAATGAAACAAATTACTTCAATTCAAAATCCGTATATCAAATCTTTGGTTTTACTTCAAGAAAAAGCCAAAGCCAGAAAACAAACTGGAACATTTTTGATTGAAGGTTTAAGAGAAATTTCATTAGCAATAAAAGGCGGTTACGAAATCGAAACGGTTTTGTTTTTACCCGAACTAGTTTCTGAATCAGAAATCAATAAACTGATTCAAAATCCTTTTCAAATTATCGAAATCAATAAAGAGGTTTACCAAAAATTAGCGTATCGTGACACTACAGAAGGAATTTTAGCGGTAGCGAAAAGCAAATCTTTAAAATTATCGGATCTAAAATTATCTGATAATCCGTTAATTATGGTTGTCGAATCTCTAGAAAAACCAGGAAATATTGGGGCTGTTTTACGTACAGCAGATGCCGCGAATTTGGATGCGGTTTTAATTGCTAATCCGAAAAGCGATTTATACAATCCGAATATTGTGCGTTCTAGTGTTGGCTGTTTGTTTACCAACCAAATTGCAACGGGAACGACTTCAGAAATTATTTCGTTTTTAAAAGAAAAAAAGATCAATTTCTACAGCGCAACTTTACAAAATTCAACTTCATATCATACACAAAACTTCACTACTCCAACCGCTTTGGTTGTTGGTACAGAAGCAACGGGTTTAACTCAGGAATGGCGTGATGCTGCAACGCAAAACATCATAATTCCGATGCAAGGTGAAATCGACAGCATGAACGTTTCTGTTGCTGCTGCGATTTTAATTTTTGAAGCGAAACGTCAGCGTGGATTCTAAGATTCTCATTTAAAACTTTACATACTTTGTGAGCTTCGACTCCGCTCAGCCTGACAATTATTTTCTTGTCTGGCTGAGCGGAGTCGAAGTCCCATTCCTACAGGAAAAAATCTAAAATCTAAAATCTAAAATCACCAATCCTCCCCCTTGCGTATGTTCAAACTAATTCTTATTTTTAGTACTTGAACTATGCCGTTATGACAGAAATAGATATTGAAAAAGAAAACAAAGCTATTGCGCAGGAATACAAAGAATTACTACGAATAAGTTACCAAACTTTAAGTCCAGCTGACAAAAAATTAATTCGAAAAGCTTTTGATGTTGCCGTTGATGCTCACAAAGAGCAGAGACGTAAATCGGGCGAAGCGTATATCTTTCATCCTATTGCAGTTGCAAAAATTGTTGCCTCAGAAATTGGTCTGGGTGCGACCTCTATCGCCGCGGCCTTATTGCACGATGTTGTTGAAGACACTCCTGTAACTGTTGAAGAAATTGAGCGTTTGTTCAATCCGAAGGTAGCACAGCTTGTTGAAGGTTTAACCAAGATTTCATTAGTTCAAAAAGATTTGAATGCTTCTATGCAGGCTGAGAATTTCAGAAAAATGATTCTGACATTGAACGATGATGTTCGTGTAATTCTGATCAAATTGGCCGATCGTTTGCATAATATGCAGACTATGGATTCGATGGCGGAATACAAACAAACCAAAATCGCTTCTGAAACTCTTTACATTTACGCTCCTCTAGCCCACCGTTTGGGACTTTATAACATTAAAACCAAACTTGAAGATTTAGGATTAAAATATACAGAACCAGCTATTTACAACGACATTGTAAGTAAAATTCGTGAAACAAAAGAAGAACAAGACGCTTACATCAAAGATATTTCTGATGTTTTAAAGAAATCTTTGGATACAGAAGGCGTAGATTATATCATTAAAGGACGACCAAAATCTATTTATTCTATTCGTCGAAAAATGCGTGCGCAAAACGTAACTTTTGATGAAGTTTATGATAAGTTTGCTCTTAGAATTGTATACAAAGCCGATCCGCATGAAGAAAAATTCATTGCTTGGAAAATATATTCTATCGTAACCGATCATTATCGTCCAAGTCCGAGCCGTTTACGTGATTGGATTTCATCACCAAAATCAACTGGTTATGAAGCACTTCACATTACTGTAATGGGACCAAAAGGTCGTTGGGTTGAAGTTCAGGTTCGAAGTGAACGTATGGACGAAATCGCTGAAAAAGGTTATGCTGCACATTACAAATATAAAAACGGCGCAACAGAAGAAAGCGGCCTAGATGTCTGGTTAAATCTACTTCGCGAAGCTTTAGAAAATCCAGAAACGAATGCGGTTGATTTTGTAGAAGATTTTAAAATGAATTTATATTCTAAAGAAATCTTCGTCTTTACTCCAAAAGGAGAAATTAAATCGTTGCCAAAAGGCGCTACTTCTCTTGACTTTGCTTTCAGTATTCACTCTGAAATTGGAATTAAAACTCGTGGAACCCGTGTTAATGGACGATTAGTTCCTTTAAATTACGAATTAAAAAGTGGTGATCAAGTCGAAGTTATTACTTCTGCAAACCAGAAACCGACTGTTAACTGGTTGGAATATGTAACGACTTCGAGAGCTAAAAATAAAATTAAAAACGTTCTTAACGAGAACACTAAAAAAATTGCTGAAGAAGGAAAAGAATTACTTGTTAGAAAATTAAAACATTTAAAAGTTACATTTAACGAACAGGTTACAAACGAGTTAGTTAATTTCTTTAAACTAAAAACAAGTTTAGATTTATTTTACAGAGTTGGAATTGGTGCTATTGAAAATCAGCAGTTAAAGGATTATGCGGCGCAGAAAAGCAATTCTTTTATCAATTTCTTCAAAAATAAAATTAAACGAACAAAAGATACTGCAGATGAGGATATTCATAAACCAGTCATTAGCAGTAATTATGACATGCTGGTTTTTGGAACAGAGCATGACAAATTAGATTATAAACTTTCACAATGCTGTAACCCAATTCCTGGTGATGATGTTTTTGGTTTTGTAACGATTAACGAAGGAATCAAAGTGCATAAAAAAGATTGTCCGAACGCAATCGGAATGCAGTCGAATTATGCTTATAGAATCATGAGTGCCAAATGGATTGATTCTTCTCAAGAGGAGTTTAAAGCCATTATTAATATTACCGGAATGGATGTTTTAGGACTTACAAACCAATTGACGAAAGTAATTTCAAACAATATGAGCGTAAATATTCAAAGTATTTCGCTTAGTACTGATGCTGGAATTTTCCACGGACAAGTTGCGGTAATTGTTAAAAACAATACGATTTTGAAGAAAATGATTAGCGCCATCAAGAAAATTGACGGAGTTGATAAGGTTACTAGAGAGTATAGAACTTAAAATAATTCATAAACATTAATTATGGAAAACGAATCCTTAGAAATTCCCAAAGTAGAATTTGATGAAAATGGAGAGCTTTTAATTACGGCTTCTGAATCTTCATCTAAAGATGATTTTGATTTTTTCCAAGGAAAATCTGTTATTCGCAACAGAAAATTAAAATCCAGATTAACGAATTGCGATGAGTGGATCGAATTTCCATCCACACAGGAAATGTACAAGATCCTAAACGGAATTGGAAACATTGATAATTTTCTTGCCACTTTTGATGGAGAACCATTTGAAGGCATGACAGTGAGATTATTTAATCCGATAACAAAATTGTGGAGCATTTATTGGTCTGATTCTAACACAGGAACATTAGACAAACCTGTGGTTGGTTCATTTGAAAATAAGGTTGGACATTTTTTTTCTAAAGATGTTTTTGAAGAAAAACCCGTTATTCAAGTATTCCGATGGGATGCACGAGACGAGAAGAATCCGATCTGGAGCCAAGCAATGTCTGATGACAAAGGAAAAACTTGGGAATGGAACTGGTACATGTATATGTCGAAATAAAGTTACCATTGTTAGTTTTATCCTAAATTAAAAAAATTATGTTAATTAAGCCGAATTAGGCTTTCAAAATATTTTTGACGTAAAAGCCTGTGTTTAGTGCATTATTACTAATCAAAAACATGTTTAAACGTTAAACTTTAAACCCGAAACTTTTATTCATTAAAAATAAAAAATTATCTTTGCCGGATATGACACTTATTTCAACTGACAACACTAAGAATCAAGAAATTGTAAAAAATGTTTTTACACTATATCTTGAGCAAAAAGGGCATCGCAAAACTCCTGAGCGTTATGCTATACTTCAGGAAATTTACGATAGCGAGGAGCATTTTGATATAGAAAACCTTTATATCAAGATGAAAAACAAAAACTATCGTGTGAGTAGAGCTACTTTATACAACACGATCGAGTTATTGTTGGACTGCGCTTTGGTTAGAAAACATCAATTTGGACAAAATCAGGCTTACTACGAAAAATCATATTTTGATAAACAGCACGATCACATCATTATGACAGATTCTGGTGAGGTAATCGAATTTTGTGATCCAAGAATTCAAACCATCAAAAAGACTATCGAAGAAATTTTTGATATCGAAATCACAAATCACTCGCTTTATTTCTACGGAAACAAAAAGCAAAACTCAAATTCATAATCTTTTAGATTAGACTTTTCAAAAAAATTAAAAAAAGAAAATTAACTACATAATCAGTAGGGCAACTTAGATTGTCTCAACGCAAATTAAAACAGAATGACCGTAGATTTATTACTAGGATTACAATGGGGAGATGAAGGTAAAGGAAAAATTGTAGACGTACTTACCTCAAATTACGATATTATTGCACGTTTCCAAGGAGGACCAAATGCAGGACATACGCTAGAATTTGACGGAATTAAACACGTACTAAGAACAATTCCTTCTGGAATTTTTCACAAAAATTCAGTAAATATCATCGGAAATGGAGTTGTAATTGATCCTGTAGTTTTCCAAAAAGAAATCGAAGGTTTAGAGAAATTCAACCTTGATATCAAAAGCAAATTAATTATCTCTAGAAAAGCACACTTAATTTTACCAACGCACCGTTTGCTTGACGCAGCTTCTGAAGCTTCTAAAGGAAAAGCAAAAATCGGTTCTACTCTTAAAGGAATTGGACCAACTTACATGGACAAAACTGGTAGAAATGGTTTACGTGTTGGAGATATCGAATTAGAAGATTTTAAAGAGCGTTACAGAGCTTTAGCAGACAAGCATGAGGCAATGATTGCTTTCTATGATGTTGCTATTCAATATAATTTAGCTGAATTAGAAAAAGAATTCTTTGAAGCTATTGAAGAACTTAAAAAATTAGATTTCATTGACAGTGAAGAATACATGCACCAAGCACAAAAAGCAGGTAAATCTATTCTTTGCGAAGGTGCTCAAGGATCTTTATTAGATGTTGATTTTGGAACTTATCCTTTCGTAACTTCATCAAATACTACTGCTGCTGGAGCTTGTACAGGTTTAGGAATTGCTCCTAACAAAATCAAAGAAGTTTACGGAATTTTCAAAGCCTATGTTACACGTGTAGGTAGCGGACCTTTCCCAACTGAACTTTTTGACGAAGTTGGTGCTACAATGGCTAAAGTGGGTAATGAATTTGGTTCTGTAACAGGAAGACAAAGACGTTGCGGATGGTTAGACTTAGTAGCTTTAAAATATGCCGTTCAAGTAAATGGAGTTACTCAGTTAATGATGATGAAAGGTGATGTACTTTCTGGTTTTGAAACTTTAAAAGTTTGTACTGAGTACAACTACAAAGGTCAAAACATTTCTCACTTCCCTTACAACATTGAACCAGAAAACGTTACTCCGGTTTACAAAGAATTTAAAGGATGGAAACAAGATCTAACTGGTTTAACAACTTACGATCAGTTGCCAATTGAGCTAAAAGAATATATTGAGTTTATTGAAAAAGAAATCGAAGTGCCAATCAAAATCGTATCGGTTGGACCAGATAGAAAACAAACAATAACAAAATAATACATTTTAAACGCTCTGATAATCAGAGCGTTTTTTTTTTGAAGAATTAGTTTTATGAGAAAAAATCCAGAAATCGAAATAACAGAAACTAAATTATTATCTGATAATTGGTATGTGTTAAACAAAGTAACTTTTAATTATAAAAAAGAAAATCAACCTGTAGAGTCACACATTCGTGAAGTTTACGATCGCGGAAACGGCGCTGCAATTCTATTGTACAATTCGGATAAAAAAACGGTTATCTTAACGAGACAATTCCGTTTACCGACTTATTTGAACGGAAATAAAACCGGAATGATGATTGAAGCTTGCGCAGGACTTTTGGATAAAGAAAATGCAGAACAAGCTATAATACGCGAAACAGAAGAAGAAACGGGTTATCGTTTAAGTAAAGTTCAGAAAGTTCTTGAAACGTACATGTCACCAGGTTCTGTAACAGAAATTCTATATCTTTTTGTTGGTGAATACGATGAAAGTCTAAAAGTTAGCGAAGGCGGCGGATTGGATGCTGAACAAGAAAATATTGAAGTTTTAGAATTCACTTTTGATGAAGCTTACGCCATGATTGAATCAAGAGAAATTACAGATGCCAAAACAATTATGTTGTTACAGCATGCTAAAATAAAAGGATTGATTTAGAAGTTTTTTGAGTATTTTAGAATCCTATTTTAATTAAACCTCAAATCGATTAACTTATGGGATTATTTGACATTTTTAAGAAAAAAGAAACGCCTGAACCAAAAAATGAAAAAGGTGCCTTGCTTGCAATGCCACTATTTATTAACAACGACAGTTACAATATAGACAGTGTAATTCAAAATCTAAAAAATTTCTGGGGATTATCTATTATAAATTTTTCAGGAGATAATAATTCAGCTGTTTTTACAGTAAATAATGAATTAGCGACTGTATTTTTTATACCAGGACAAATTCCGGGCGATGAAGTGTCAACAAGTATTCAATATGCATACAACTGGCATACAGCAGAAGAAGATTTAAAAAACTATACTGGACATGCAGTCGTTTCTGTTATGTCTGCACAAGGAAGTCAAGTAGAAAGATATACCCTTTTGAGCAAACTATTATGCGCTATACTTTCTACTTCAAATTCAATAGGCGTGCATCAAGCAAAACAGACTTTGCTGATCCCTAGAAATCAATACTTGGAAAATATTGATGACTTACAGCAAGGAAAATCTCCTGTTCATTTGTGGATTTATATTGGCATTAAAACTTCTGAGCAAGGAAACTACATGTATACCTATGGATTACCTGAATTTGAGAAACAAGAAATGGAAGTCCAAAAATCTCCTCAAGATCTTGCAGAACTTTTTAATTTCTTTAGCAACATTATATCGTACGTAATTAACAATGATGTTACATTACGAAATGGAGAAACTTTAGGATATACGGAAGACCAAAAAATAAAAATTACAGCTTCGCAAGGAATGTTTGTAGAAGGTCAAACTTTGAGATTAGAAATCTAACCTACATCTGCTAAAACTATTATGCTATTACATCGTGCCAAAATAAAAGGATTGATTTAAAAGTTTTTTGAGTATTTTAGATTAACAAAATCATCTAAAATGCTCAAATCTAAAATAGTACTGATTTTACTCTTGCCACTATTCGTTTTTTCGCAAAACGAAAAATGGCCAGCAGAAAAACTCAAACAAGATTTAATCTTATTTAGAGAAATACGAGAAAAAGCCAATTCGGGACTTTATAAATACAGAACAAAACAGCAGATTGACAGTATTTATTCTTGGGCATTTTCACAAATAAAAGAACCAAAAGAGCTTATTGAATTTTACAAAATAGTGCTGCAGATTACCGATTTTGAAGGAAGTCTGCACAACGACACCACACTTCCTGATGATTTTGAAAAGAAATATTCATCAGGAAATGTTTTTTTTCCGTATCCCGTAAAACTTATCGAGAATCGATTGCTTCTTAATTTTGAAAATCCTGAAATTCCTTTGGGTTCTCAAATTCACAGCATTAACGGAATCGAAACCAAAAAATTGCTTTCTACTCTCTACAAATATTACACAACTGACGGTTATAACATTACAGGGAAATCAATTGGAATTGGAAGTTCTTTTGCTAAATACTTTCAAATGGAATATGGTCCTCAAAAAAGCTTTTTAGTCGAATATTCACTTCCAAATCAAACGCAAAAACTGACTAAAACTATTGCTTCCGTTTCAAATGAAATTCGAAAAGAAAACTTTAAAAACCGATTTTCTTTGCCAATTGACAGTTTGCAATACAATCGCGCGAAAGACAAATATTCGTTTAAGATAATTTCTGCAAAAACAGCGCTTTTTTCTGTTCACACATTTGTGATTGGACGAAATGCCAAAGACAAACAACATATTGCTTATAAAAAATATTTAGATAGCTGTTTTCAATATCTTTCTAACCATTCAGAAATTCAGAATTTGATTGTTGATGTTAGAAACAATGGCGGTGGAACCGACCCGAATGATATTGTGACTTTCTCTTATTTGACACAAAAAGTTTATCGCGAAAATGCCTCAGCTTATGTGAATTTTCAAAAAATACCATTTCCTAAATATTTGGTTTACGAAGAAACTGATGCTAAAAAACAGAAGGAAGAACGAAAAGATTTTGAAGATGAAATAATAGAAGAATTTCCAAAACTCATTAATGAAAAATATCTTCAGGATAAAAAATTCAATCAAATACTACAGCCAGACAAGAACAGTTTTAAAGGACAGATTTATATGCTTATTAGTCCGCGAATTGCTTCTGCCGGGTCATTGTTTGCTTCTCTTGTAGCCGGAAATACTAATGCAATTGTAATTGGCGAAGAAACTATGGGCGGATATTACGGTCACAATGGCCACACCCCTATCGAATACGAATTACCAAACACCAAAATTAAAACGCAATTTTCTATCGTAAATCTAGACCAAGACGTTCCTAAAAAAGCGAATCAATTTTTTGGAAGAGGCGTAATTCCAGATCACGAAATCTTACAGACCTTTAAGGATTTTATGCAGAATCGAGATACACAATTTGAATATACATTGAAACTAATAGAACAAAAATAAAATGAAATTAAAAAAAAGTAGATTATTAAAAATCCTATTATTTCTATTTGTATCGATGAACATAATTGCATTCTTTCATACTTATAAGTTCACTCATTTTAAAGATAATAAATCTGAAAAAACTCAAAGTCCTGAAAAACTATCTTCTTTTGAAAAAGTAAAGACTTTATTCTTAGGAGTTAACAACCCTAAACCAGCGAATTCAAAATATCCTTCTCAGAAATACAAAATCCTAAAACTGAAAAGTAATAAAGAAATAGAATGTTGGTTAATTCGGAGACCAGAATCAAAAGGCACAGTGATTTTATTTCACGGTTATGGTTCTGAAAAATCATCTTTAATTGAGCGATCTGATATATTTCAAAAATTAGGATACAATACGATGTTAGTTGATTTTATGGGAAGCGGCAACTCCGAAGGAAATCAAACAACAATTGGCTTTAAAGAAGCTGAAGAAGTAAAAACTTGCTTTGATTATATAGCTTCAAACGGAGAAAAAAACATTTATTTGTTTGGAAGTTCTATGGGAGCTGTAGCCATAATGAAATGTATTAATGACAATCAAATTGATCCAAAAGGGATTATTATTGAATGTCCCTTTGGATCAATGTATAAAACTGTATGTGCTAGATTTAAAAAAATGAATGCTCCAACATTTCCTATGGCTGGAATTTTATTATTCTGGGGTGGTTTACAAAATGGATTTTGGGGATTCAACCACAACCCGTCAGATTATGCGAAAAATATACAATGTCCAACTCTTCTTCTTTATGGAGAAAAAGATAAAAGTGTTAGTCAACAAGAAACGCATGAAATATATCGTAATTTAAATGGGCCAAAACAGCTAAAGATTTATAAAAATACTGGACATGAAAATTATTTAAAAAAAAATAAAACGCAGTGGATTAATGATGTAAAAGATTTTATAAAATGAAAATCCCGAAACCAATTCCAAAAATTATATAACCCTTTTCAGCTATCAGATTTATAACTTTATCTTCATAAAAATACGACCTATGAAAAAGTTATATTACACAGCAAATGCCCTACTGATCTTAATGTTAGTTTTATTAGGTTCTTGTAAAAAGAGCGACACCATAACGCTGACAGAAAACAAAAAAGAGAAAAAAGAAGTAATTGAATACAAGAAACCCAAAACGGTTTCGTACCAAATAGAAAAAACCAAAGAATGGCTGAAGCTTAATGAAGCTGACAGCTCAAAAATGGATATTGTTTACGCTTTAAACCGAACAGATAAAGCCAATTTCAAAAAACTAGATTCTGTTGTAATTCCGGCAGATTTTAGCGGAGATTTGGTTTATTATCTTCCGTTTCCAATTCATGTTTCGGCTTTAGAAGAAGTTTCAAAAATTATTCTTTTTTCTTATCCGACTCAAACTTTTGCAGCTTACGAAAATGGCGAATTAGTTCGAACAGGGCCAACAAATATGGGAAGAAAAAAAGATCCTACACCAACAGGATTGTTTTTCACGAATTGGAAAGCAGAAAAAACAACCAGTACTTTTAATGACGAATGGGATTTAAAATGGAACTTTAATATCGAAAATAAGCTAGGAGTTGGTTTTCACGAATATGATTTGCCTGGATATCCTGCTTCTCATTCTTGTTTGAGATTATTAGAAAAAGATGCCAAATACCTATATAAATTCGCAGACGAATGGATTCTGAAAGACAAAGAAAATATAAAAGTAAAAGGAACTCCAGTAGTTGTTTTTGGGACTTATGATTTTGATGGAACAAAACCTTGGCTAAAGTTAGCTTCAGATCCAGAAGCTTTAAACATTCCAGTATCAGAAATTGAAACTCAGGTAAAACCATTTTTAAAAGAAATCTTAGAAAACCAAAATCTAAGAGAAGCCGAGCCAACAAAAACTTTGTAAAATATACTATAAATATAGAATCAGCTGAAGCAATTAAATATTGTTTCAGCTGATTTTTTTATTAAAAAAGAGCAATTATTCTGCCAAAGCCTTTCCCTTACACTTTTCAAAAGCTCCAGCTAAAAGCTGGAAACAATTCAGATTTTCAAACCTTTGAGCCTTTGTTCCTTTGCAACTTTGAATCTTAAAAAAATAAATAAGCGATCGTTCATTTATTATTTATATCTTTGCCTCGTAATTAGTTAGAATTATGAGAACACGAGATATTAATAAAGAAGAAATTGTAAAGCAAAAAGCAATCGAAATGATTGTCACACAAGGTATAGAGGGCTTTGGAATGAATCGTCTAGCGAAAGAATGCGGTATTTCTGTTGCTACACTTTACATCTATTATTCAGACAAAGAAGATTTGATCAAAAAAATAGGAATTGAGATTGGTCGAAATTTCTTCGAAAAAATGTTTGATGGATTTTCTGCAGATATGTCTTTCAAAGATGGTTTACGCAATCAATGGGAGAATCGAATTTATTTCAATTTGAATTTTACACTGCAAGCGACTTGTTTTGAACTTCTAAAACATTCCACTTATGGCGATGCGATTGTAGCAGAAATTACAGGCGATTACAAACAAATAATGACCGAATTTATGCTTGCTGCAATTGGTAGAAAAGAACTTATTTCTATTCCGTATGAAATTTTTTGGAGTATCGCTTATGGCCCGCTTTATTCTCTGTTAGAGTTTCATCGAGACGGAAAATCGATGTCTGGAAAACCTTTTATTTTAAATGACGAACTGAAAAATGAAGCTTTTAATTTGGTTCTAAAAGCGCTAACTCCTTGATTCAATTCAAAAAACAATATAATTTCAACAATGAAAACTTCAATTATAGAAAATAAAAAAATTGCCATTATTGGCGGAGGCCCTGTAGGATTGACAACTGCACGAATTTTACAAATTAACGGCGCTGATGTTACAGTTTACGAAAGAGATATTAATGCACAAGCGCGAACATCAGGAGGAACTTTAGACATTCATTCGGATTCTGGACAATATGCAATTCAGAAAGCGGAGTTAATGGATGAATTTCGGAAATACGCACGTCCAACTGGTGAGAAAATGGCCGATATGGATGGAAATATTACTTCTGACGAAATGCCAAATGAAACCAATGCTTTTTCTCGTCCTGAAATTGATCGTAATGATTTGAGAAAAATTATGCTAGAGAATCTTAAAGAAAATACTGTGGCTTGGGACAGTCAATTAATTAATATTGAAAAACCTGAAAATCAATATATTTTAGAATTCAAAAATGGCACAACAACTACTGCAGATTTTGTAATCGTGGCTAATGGCGGAAGATCGAATGCGAGAAAATTTGTGAGCGACCAAGAACCTCAACTTTCTGGAACTTATATTATTCAAGGTGAAATTGTAAACCCAGATTTAGATTATCCTGAATTTAAACCAAAATATGGCAATGGAAATGTTATGGCAATGGGAGAACAAAAAATGTTTTATACGCACACGATGCGCGATGGTTCTGTTCACTTCGGAGTTTCTTTTAAAGCCGATGAAAATTGGATTTCAAATCATGGAATCAATTTTGAAGATGATCAATCTGTTATTTCTTTTTTAAATGAAACTTTTAAAAATTGGAATGATGATTATAAAAATTTCTTCGCTGCTTCAACCGAATTTTCTGGTTTGCCTTTGCGTTTATTTTCCTTAGAAGAATCTTGGAAAGAACATTCAAACATTACTCTTGTTGGTGACGCAGCACATTTAATGCCTCCATTTGCAGGCGAAGGTGTAAATATGGGATTGTTTGATGCTTTTCATTTAACCGAAAATTTAACTAATGGAAAATTCGAAACCATTGATGAAGCGATTGCTGATTACGAGAAAAAGATGTTTGGTTATGCTCTAGAAGCGCAACGAATGACTAAAAAAATGGAAGATCTTTTGCATTCAGACATTGTTGCTGAAGATATTTTAAATAGTCGTTTTTAATTATTAGTTTAGTTTTAAAAATCATACTTTTTAAAGTTTAAATCATGGAAACGAACAATTCATTGGAACTTTTTGGAGACTTTTTAGTTAAAAATCTAAGAGACAAAGGAATCAAAAATGCAGAAACATTATTAAACAATAAATCAAAAAGTCCTTCCCTTTTAAAATTACAATCTGAACTTAATAATTTTTCAGAACCGCAAAAAGCTTTAATCAAAGAAGTAGTTATAAAAAGCATCGATACAGCCATACATGATTTCTTATTTGCCATACAAGAATTATCTGATTTTGAAAACAATATACAGATTTTAGTCAATGGGCAAAATATAGTCGAATTAAGCGACGGAATTCATGGAGAATCTTTTTCAGATGATGGATGGAATGCTAAATATAGTGAATATGGTATAAATGAATAATTAACAAAAAAGGCGTAAGAAATAAATCTTACGCCTTTTTTGTTATACTGAAAACTAAAAATTATCTAGAATAATTTGGAGCTTCTTTTGTAATAGTTACGTTATGTGGGTGACTTTCAGTGATTCCGCTAGAAGTGATTCTAACAAAACGTCCAGTTTCTTGCAAAGTTGGAATATCTTTTGAACCACAGTATCCCATACCTGCACGAAGACCTCCAATAAACTGAAGCATACTCTCGTTTAATTCTCCTTTGTAAGGAACACGTCCAACGATTCCTTCTGGAACTAATTTTTTAACGTCGTCTTCAACATCTTGGAAATAACGATCTTTAGAACCAGTTTGCATTGCTTCAACAGATCCCATTCCGCGGTAAGATTTGAATTTTCTTCCTTCAAAAATGATAGTTTCTCCTGGAGATTCTTTTGTTCCTGCCAATAATGAACCTAACATTACACAGTCAGCACCTGCAGCGATTGCTTTAGGAATATCTCCTGTGTAACGAATTCCACCATCAGCGATAACTGGAACTCCAGTTCCTTTAATTGCCGCAGCAACTTCTAAAACTGCTGAGAATTGAGGAAAACCAACACCTGCAACGATACGAGTAGTACAGATAGAACCAGGTCCGATTCCAACTTTTACTCCGTCTGCACCATTTTCTACTAAATATTTAGCAGCTTCTGGAGTTGCTATGTTACCAACGATTACATCTATTTGAGGGAATTTTGATTTTACTTCTTTTAAAGTATTAACTACCCCTTCTGTATGTCCGTGAGCAGTATCAATAATGATTGCATCTACACCAGCAGCAACTAAAGCTTCAGCTCTTTGAACTGCGTCTCCAGTAACTCCAATTGCAGCAGCAACTCTCAAACGTCCAAATGAATCTTTATTTGCAATTGGTTTTTGAGTTAGTTTTGTAATATCTCTAAAAGTAATTAAACCAACTAATTCGTTATTTGCATTTACAACTGGTAATTTTTCGATTTTATGACCTTGTAAAACTACTTCTGCCTGCTCTAAAGAAGTTCCTTCAGCAACAGTTACTAAGTTTTGGCTTGTCATAACCTCAACGATTGGTTTTGCACCGTTTTTCTCAAAACGTAAATCACGGTTTGTAACGATACCTTTTAAGATTCTGTTTTCGTCAACGATTGGAATACCACCGATTCCGAATTCTTTCATTGCGTTTTTTGCATCTGCAATAGTAGAGTTCATTGGTAAAGTTACCGGATCGATAATCATACCTGCTTCTGCACGTTTTACTTTTCGAACTTTTCCTGCTTGTTGTTCGATCGTCATATTTTTATGTAAAACACCGATTCCACCTTCTTGCGCCATAGCAATTGCCATTGCACTTTCTGTAACTGTATCCATAGCAGCAGATACAATCGGAACGTTTAATGTAATGTTTCTTGAGAATTTTGATTTAATGCTCACTTCGCGAGGAAGCACATTCGAGTAGTTAGGTACTAATAATACATCGTCGTAAGTTAAACCTTCGCCGATAATCTTGGAGTTGTGTGCTATCATGTTGCAATTTCTAGTTGAATTGCGTGCAAATATAGTGAATTAATTGCTAACTTGAGTACTAACTTATTCATAAAATTACTTTTACACGAATAATCTTGTAAAAAAATATGCCCTAGCCCAGATGGAAATGGAAAGCCACGAAAAGCCAAAAAACATTTTTTTCTGATTTAAAAAAGCGACCAACGGAAGCTCTTTTTAAATCTTGAAAAAAAGTGTTTTGGCTCGAGTGCTTGTAATGGACAGCTGGAAATGGCTTCTTATAATATTGAATAAAAAATTAATCTTCTTTGTCTTGAAAAACAAAATTGATTCCGAGTTGGAAGGCCGCGCTACTCGCTTTTGAAATGTCTTTGTATTCTAAAACATTATTGACGAGCGCATAAATATTTACTGGACCAATTGTTCCTGCGAGCCCCAAACCGATATTTGTATTCGAAAAAGTATCGATGGTATAAGTTGCTTTAAGATCTAATTTTCTAAAAATGTTTCTTCGATAAAAGGCAGTCACAGCAAGTAAAGGCTCACGCGGAGCAGACATTCCGAAAAGCTGAAGCCCAGCAGCATTTTTATAATAGGTATTGGCTTTGCCTCTGCAATTACATTCATCATCAGGACGAGATTCTCCAAAAGAATATTGAATTGAGGAATAAATTTTTGTTGGGCGCCAAGTGGTATATTTGTTATAAAGTGTATCTCTAGGTATTGCTCTGTCAAATTCGTCAAAAACATTTTCAGGATCGTCAGAACCTAAGAAATCAGGATTTGCACCGTTGTAGCGATAAGTTCCTTTATAAGTAAGCGTTTCGATGTCTTTGGTTTGTCTCACAAAACCTAAGTCTATAACACTTGCTGTGAATTGTAAATTGTCCTTTATATAATAGGTAATTCCGGCATCTACTCCTAATCCTAAACTTCCGTTGAAAAAGGTATTGTGAGCAATATCACTAACTACATTTCCTTCGTATTCATCTTTGGTAAAACGAGCAAGTCCAGAAGTTCTTAATTCTAAATTGGAAGAAATGATTTGATTGTAAAGGTTGGGAGTTCCTGGCTCCTCGCCTGTATAAATGTAACCTGAATTTTTTGTAGAAGTTGCATTTGCTCCGCTTGAATAGATTTTTGCACGTCCTCCTAAAACAAATTTATCATTGATTTTTTTATGAAAACCGACATGAAAAACAGAAAGAACTTCGGCTTTCATATTCAAATCGCCCAGATTAAATGATTTTCCGATATAATCTCGATTTCCGTTTAAAGCCAATAAAGCTAAATCTTTTGGAACAAACATAAAGAAATCGAATTCCTGATACAGTCCAAACGAAACATACGAACGGCTTTCTCGACCTCCAACTCTAAATCCGCCAGAAAAAATTTCCAATTGCTGATTGGTTATTACTCTGTCTCTGCTCGAAGATTTATTGACAACATTTCTAATTTTTTGATTAAAATCGACTCCATTATCTGAAAACAAATCGTACGCCGAAAAACCGCTAGATCCAATATTCGCTGAAACTCCAGATAAAATCGGAAATCCAAAATAATATTTATACGAAACATCTGATCCTGGATTTACAAGTGAAGACTGCGGAATTGAAGTAAAATTATACAACAGTTCTCTGTTTTGGGCAAAACAAGAAAGATGAAAAAACAAGCAAAGGATTAGCGCTTTTCTCATTCGATTACTAAATAAGCTGTTGCACTTGATCTTAATCTTAAATTTCCTTGACTTTCACTATTTAATGGAGGGCCAGCAGCGATTAATACCACAAAACCAATTCTTTGAGTTTGTTTTAAAAGATCTAGTCGTGCGTTTTCAAAAACTTCTGTCGGATATTTTATAACGTTTGGCGTTCCTTTATAGGATGGAACTGTAAAAGATAATGTTTCCAAAACCTGATCTTGTTCGTTAATCAAAAGCATGTTTAAAACGAAAGTACGGTCTATAGTATTTTCGACTTCAAAATTAAACTCGGCTTTTTTAAGACGTTCTGTAAAGAATTTATCTTTAAAAACATCAAAATCTCTAACATCGTAAACAATATTAGTTCCGCCATCGTCTACAAGTCTATTGGCTGGAATATTAAAATAAGCAAGATTCGCTACAAAGACAGGTTCTATCTTAAAATCATTTACCTGATCGAAATTTAAATCACTTGAGCAGGAAAACAATAAAAAGACAGAAAATAGTATGCTTGAAATTTTACTAAGCGAGCTTGATTTCATGGCAATAGTAGTTATATCAATAATAAATGTAACGTAATATACTTACAATCATTATCTAAGATAAGAAAATATAACTATTTTTTAATGAAACTTTCCAAACAATTTTGAAGCTTCGTTGTAAGCGCTTTCAAAACTAAGCGAATTAAGTCCTGTTATTTTTTTATTCGCAGTAAAATAAGAAACCAGTTTTTCAGTCGGCATGTTTCCTGTTAATTTATCAGTAGCCATTGGGCAGCCTCCAAATCCTTGGATAGCTCCGTCAAAACGAATGCAGCCCGCTTTTGCCGCGGCGTCAATTTTTTCGAACCAGCTTTCTGGTGTGGTATGAAGATGAGCTCCAAACTCAATTTCAGGATATTTAGGAATCAAATCTGAAAACAAATAAGTAATAACTTCTGGAGTTGAAGTTCCAACAGTATCTGAAAGCGATAGGATCTTCACTCCCATTGCTGCTAATTTTTCAGTCCATTCTGATACAATTTCAACATTCCAAGGATCTCCGTACGGATTTCCAAAACCCATAGAAAGATACGTTACGACTTCTTTGTTTTTCTTATCTGCGACTTCAAGAATTTCTTCTAAAGTAACCAACGATTCTGCAATCGTTTTGTGCGTATTACGCATCTGAAAGTTCTCAGAAATAGAAAAAGGGAAGCCTAAATACTGAATTTGTTCGTATTCTGCAGCAGTCACAGCTCCTTGCGTATTCGCAATTATAGAAAGAAGTTTACTTGTTGTTTGAGACAAATCAAGCTGTTCTAAAACCTGAGCAGTATCTTGCATTTGCGGAATCGCTTTTGGAGAAACAAAACTTCCAAAATCAATAGTATCAAAGCCAACTCGCAACAAAGCTTGTATGTAAGTCACTTTATTTTTTGTCGGAATAAAATCCTTAATGCCTTGCATGGCATCTCTAGGACATTCAATAATTTTGATTTCTTTACTCAAAGCGTATTCTTTTGTAAAGGCTAAGTTAGTTTCTTTTTTAATGAAATGAAAGAGATTTTTATTTGAAGTCTATTATTACAAAATAGAGTCCTATTTTTAAAAATTACCTAAAAGTGTAATATCTTAAATTATTACCAAAAAACGTAATAATAAATTTTATTACGTATATTTGTAATAGAATGTTTATAATTTTTTAATTATATTTGAGTTATGACTAGTGTAATTACAGGCGACATAATTGGTTCAAGACAACAGAAATCTGACCATTGGGTTGAGGATTTAAAGAAAATCTTGGCTCCATTTGGTAAAACTCCAAGTCAGTGGGAAGTCTATCGAGGAGACGAATTTCAAATTGAAGTCAATAATCCTGAGGAGGCGCTCTTAACCGCAATTTTAGTGAAAGCGCATTTAAGAGCCATAAAATCTGATGCTAGAATGAGTATTGGTTTTGGAGATAAAACGCACAATGCCGAAAGGATATCTGAAAGCAATGGTTCTGCCTTTATTAATTCAGGAGAACTTTTTGAAACTTTAAAAAAGCAAAAAGTGACTTTAGCCATGCGAACAGGAGATTTAGATTTTGATGAAAAACTGAATTTAATGCTCCAACTGGCTTTGACTTTTATGGATAGTTGGCTGGTGCAATCAGCAGAATTTGTTGCAGTTGCTATTGAAAATCCTACTTTATCTCAAGAAGAATTAGGGCAAAAATTAGGCATTAATCAAGCTGCTGTGAGCCGAAGACAAAAACGCGCGCAATTTGATTTGGTTATGAATTTAGATCGTTATTTTAGAAAACAAATAAAACAATTTACAGCCTCATGATTTTATTTATAAAACTGTTTCTTGCTCATTTATTAGGAGATTTTATCTGGCAGCCAAACTCTTGGGTTGCCGATAAAGAAGTTAAAAAACATAAAAGCATTTACTTATATGTGCATATTTTGCTTCATGGAGTTTTAGCTGCAATTCTTGCGGGAGAAATCAGTTTTATACCTTATGCTGTTTTAATTGCGGTTACACACGGAATTATTGATTTGATAAAACTCAATTTTCAGAAAAATAAAACCAAACGTACTTGGTTTGTTATCGATCAAATTGCGCACATTTTGGTTTTAATTGGAATCACGCTTTTATATGAAAACAAAGCTATAATCAATTTTTGGCAGAATAATGCATTCTGGATTCTAATTACTGGACTCATTCTGATAACAAAACCGACTTCTATTTTAATAAAAACGATTATTTCGATATGGGCTCCTGAAAGCAAAAACAGCCATCAGGATAATTCTCTGATAGCTGCTGGAAATTATATTGGTATTTTAGAACGCTTATTTGTTTTCGGATTTATCTTAACCGGGCATTTTGAAGCGATTGGTTTTCTGCTTGCCGCTAAATCTATTTTTAGATTCGGAGATTTAAAAGAAGCCAAAGACCGAAAATTGACAGAATATGTAATGATCGGAACTTTAATCAGTTTTGGAATTGCAATAATCGCTGGCCTTTTGGTTCAGGCGCTGCTTTTACAATTGCCCTAAAACCTTTTTGTTAATTGCTTTTATCAAAGCTGGACCTTCATAAATAAAACCTGTGTACAATTGCACTAGACTTGCTCCCGCATTTAATTTTTCGATTGCATCATCTGCAGAATGAATTCCTCCTACTCCGATAATTGGGAATGCTTTATTGCTTTTTTCCGAAAGGAAACGAATAACTTCTGTCGAACGTTTTGTTAATGGTTTTCCAGATAATCCTCCAGTTTCTGTTTGGTTTGCAGATTGTAAACCTTCTCTAGAAATCGTTGTGTTTGTTGCAATAACTCCTGCAATTTGAGTTGTTTTTACAATATCAATAATATCTAATAATTGCTCGTCTGTTAAGTCTGGAGCAATTTTCAGCAGAATTGGTTTTACTTTTTGAGTACTTGTTTTTTGCTTTTCGACATTTCTGTTTTGCAAAGTCTGCAATAAAGCCGTTAATGGTTCTTTATCTTGTAAAGCTCTTAAATTTGGCGTGTTTGGAGAACTTACATTCACAACAAAATAATCTACGTGATTAAAAAGTGCATCAAAACAAATGATATAATCTTTAACTGCATCTTCGTTATCCGTTACTTTATTTTTCCCGATGTTTCCACCAATTAAAACGCCTGTATTCTTTTTCAAACGCTCTACTGCTTCTAGAACACCGCCGTTATTAAATCCCATTCGGTTAATAATTGCTGAGTCTTCTTTTAATCTGAATAAACGTTTTTTCGGATTTCCTTCTTGTCCCACCGGCGTTACCGTTCCGATTTCAATAAAACCAAAACCAAAATCACCAAGCTCTTTGTACAGCTTCGCATCTTTATCAAAACCAGCCGCAAGTCCAACTGGATTTTTGAATTTAATTCCGAAAACTTCTCTTTCTAAGCGAGTATCTTTCACTTCATAAATCGATCTTATAATTGCCGAAACCCCTGGTATTTTTGAAATGAATTTAACGAATGAAAAGGTAAAATAATGCACTTTTTCAGGATCAAAACAAAAAAGTATCGGACGAATTATCAATTTATACATAAGAGTTGTGTGTTGTTATTTTTTCGGATGCAAATTTAAATATTATAGTTTAAAAAGGTGCTTTTTTACGAAAACAAATAATTTCAATTTTGTTTAATTATTCTTTTCACTTTAAACAATTCTAAAAATATAAGCTGCCATAAAAAATGTCTGCTTTTTGTAAAAGCTAAAAAATCTGTTCAAAAGCCCGTTTTCATGTTGCAAGTTATAATATGAAACATGTTCTGTCCTATTAAAAAACTCTTTGCTATTATATATCGCTAATTTTGAGAAGTTCCGTTTCAAAAATTTTCATTTCAAACTTATAGCCTACCCGACTGTAAATATTTCAATTTCAGATTACTGCATTTTCAGATTATTTTTTAGACAAAAGTTTACGAGAAACCCTCATACGATCAATATTAATTAATCAAATAAATTATGAAAGTTAGCAAATCACACATTCTGAAAAGTATTTTCGCATTCCTGTTTTTTCTTTCATTGGGAATTACTTCGAAAATAGTTGCTCAGGCAGATCCTCAACAAGTTACCAAAGAAACTTTTAAAGGAAAAATGGCTCTAGACATTAGAGATTCGAAAAGTGACTGGGCTCCGTACTTGCCTAAAAAAGCCCCTAAAGGTTCTCCAAATATTTTATTCATTTTATATGATGATACAGGACTAGCCGCTTGGTCACCTTATGGAGGCGCCATTAATATGCCAACAATGCAGAAATTAGCAGACAACGGAATTACTTATTCTCAATGGCATACTACTGCTTTGTGTTCCCCTACTCGTTCTACATTGCTTACAGGGCGAAATCATCACTTAAACGGTATGGCTGCCATTACAGAAACGGCAGATGGTTTTCCAGGCGCGAGCGGAAGAATTCCTAAACAAGCTGCTACAATTGGACAGATTCTTCAAGACAACGGATATAGCACTTTTTGGATCGGTAAAAACCACAACGTTCCTGAACAAGATATTGCTTCTGGTGGACCAAGAGCTACTTGGCCTTTACAAATGGGGTTTGACCGTTTTTACGGTTTTCTTGGAGGAGAAACCAATCAATGGTATCCAGATTTAGTTGAGGACAACCATTTTGTTGAACCGCCTGCAACTCCAGAAGAAGGTTATCATTTATCTAAAGATTTAGCCGATCATGCTTTAGCCTATATTAAAGATCAGCAAGCTACAAATCCGTCAAAACCATGGTACATGTGGTATTGCCCAGGAGCGAATCACGCTCCACATCATGCTCCTGAAGAATATATCGCCAAATACAAAGGAAAATTTGACGACGGTTATGATGCTTACCGCAAATGGGTTTTGCCTCGAATGATTGCCAAAGGCGTTATTCCGGCTGGAACAAAATTGGACAATTTCAATCCAATGCCTCCTGGAGTTGCTAATCCAGCAGATAATGTACTCGATTGGAATAAACTGAAACCAGAAGAGAAAAAACTGTTTTCTAGATTGGCTGAAGTTTATGCTGGATTTTCAGAATATACAGATGCTCAAGTGGGAAGAATTATTGATTATTTAGAGAAATCTGGGCAACTGGAAAATACAGTAGTTATTTATGCCGCCGATAATGGTGCTTCTGGAGAAGGATCAGAATCTGGTTCTGTTAATGAAAATAAATTCTTTAACGGTTATCCAGATGAATTGAAAGAAAACCTAAAATATTTAGATAAATTAGGAAGTCCCGATACTTATGAGCATTATCCAACTGGATGGGCTGCAGCGTTTTCTACTCCTTTTAAAATGTTTAAAAGATACAGCCAATATGCGGGAGGAACTTGCGATCCTTTGGTAATTTCGTGGCCAAAAGGAATTAAAGCAAAAGGTGTTGTACGCGATCAATTTCATCATTCAACAGACATTGTTCCTACAATCTTAGACATCTGCGGATTGGAAATGCCGAAAGAATATCGCGGTGTTGCTCAATATCCTTTATCAGGAGTTTCTATGCGTTATACTTTTGATGCTGCTCCTAATACAAAAACTCAAAAACACATTCAATATTTTGCTATGTTGGGAAGTCGTGCTTTATGGAAAGATGGTTGGAAAGCTGTTGCATTGCACGCACCATTATCTGGAAAAGGAAATTTTGACAAAGACGTTTGGGAATTGTACAATACAGATGTTGACCGTTCTGAATCAAACAATTTGGCTAAAAAAAATCCAGACAAATTAAAAGAATTAATAGCCGATTGGAATAGCGAAGCAGCTAAAAACTTAGTTCTTCCGTTAGACGACCGTTCTGCAATTGAAATATTAGGAACAGAAAGACCTTCTTCTGAAGAGCCTCGCGATCAATATATCTATTATCCGGGAACTTCGCCTGTACCAGAAGGAGTTGCGGTAAATGTTCGCGGACGTTCTTATAAAATCGTTGCAGATGTAGATGTAAAAGATGCCAATGCTTCGGGAGTTTTATTTGCTCACGGTTCTCGTTTTGGAGGTCATACTTTATTCCTTAAAGATAAAAAACTAAACTATGTGTACAATTTCTTAGGAATTCAGCCAGAACAAAAATTCACTTCTAATGTTGCGATAACTCCTGGAAAACATGTTTTTGGAATGGAATTCAATCGCGAAAAACAAGGTCCAAACGGAGAATCTCTTGGAACAATGAAATTATACATTGACGGTAAAGAAGTCGCTTCTGGCCCAATGAGAACACAGACTGGTAAATTTACACTTTCTGGCGACGGACTTTGTGTTGGTTTTGATAGCGGTGATGCCGTTAGTAAAGAATACAAAACTCCTGGCGAATTTAAAGGTGGCGAAATTTATGGCGTTGGTGTAAATGTTGGAAAAATTGAATATTCTGACTTAAACAATGAAGCAAAAAGGGCTTTAGGAAGAGATTAAACTACTAAAAAAAAGAGGTATTCCCGATTCTATTTTGTGATCAGAATGCCTCTTTTTCTTCTTAAATAAATGTTTTAAGAATGCATACAAACCTATTAATCTTATGTATAGCGCAAATCGTATTTTTAAAAATCTACTCTTTATTTTCCTTTTATTAATTGGTTTTAAAGGACTTTCTCAGCAAGAAAAAGATACTACAAAATTAATGAACGTTCATTATGGCAGTAAAGGAATTGAATTAGAAACCCGAGACAAAAAATTTCTTTTTCAATTGGCAAGCCGTTTGCAATTTCGTTTTTCTACACCAAATGATACAGATCCTTTAACTTATGACGATTATAGTAGAGATGCTCAAACCACTTTCAAAATAAATCGTGCGAGACTCAAAATTGGCGGTCATGCTTTTGAACCTTGGCTTAAATATTATTGGGAATACGAATTAAGTCAGTCCAATTTGCTTGATTTTAGGATTATGATTGAAAAATGGGATTGGCTAAGTTTTAAAGTAGGTCAATGGAAAACCGAATTTACGCGTGAACGTTACATTAGCAGTGGCGAACAGCAAATGGTGGATCGCTCTTTAATTAATCGCCCTTTTACAGTAGACAGACAATTAGGAGTTGAAGTTTACGGTCATTTAAAAGGTGCTGGAATTGCCGATTTCAATTATTGGGCCGCAGCCTTAACAGGAACTGGACGAGGAAGCACTTCAAACGATGATAATCATTTAATGTATTTTGGAAGAGCACAATGGAATTTCTTAGGAAGATCTCTCGACTTTGAAGGTTGCGATTTGGAATTTCACGAAAAACTAACGCCAATTATTGCTTTCTCAGCCATAACCAACCGAAGCCCATACACACGCTTTTCTCAAGCGGGAGGAGGTTCGCTTGACGGATTTGAAAACGGACTTCCAGGCCAATACAGAGTCAACCAATGGAATTTTGAAACTGCTTTTATGTACAAAGGCTTTTCATGGCAAAGTGAACTACATACCAAAGAAATCATTGATAAAATAAACGATGATGACACTACTATCATGAAAGGATACTATATTCAGGCTGGTTATTTCTTTCATAATGCATTCGAATGGTGGCCAAAACGCTTAGAAATGGCGGGAAGACACGCGGCTTATAGACCCGATAATTCGATAAGAGAAAATAGACAGGAAGAATCTACAATAGCTTTCAATTGGTTTTTTAAAGGACATAAAAACAAACTGACTTCAGAAGTCAGCTATTTTAGTTTTCAAGACAAAACACTTCCATTACAGGGAGGATGGCGATTTAGAATACAATGGGATATCTCATTATAAACCAAACTTTTAATTCCTTAACACAAATCCTACATTTTTTTTCATAACTTTAAAGTTATCTAAATTACTGAATATGAAAAACATATCCAAAATAGTAAAAAGACCAACGCTTTTAATATTCTTAATTGGAACTCTTTTCTTTATTTCAATTGATAGTTTAGCGCAACGTCATGGCGGAGGAGTTCGAGGTGGAGCAACTCGTGGCGGTGGAGCAACTCATACTAGACAAGCAAGACCTGCTACACAATCCAGACCAAATGTAACTAGACCTAGTAACACAAGGCCAGCGACAACGAGACCAGGAGCAAACAATTCTGGAACTCAAGTAACCAGACCTGCAAACAATTCCAACAGAAATAATACTGTCAATAGAAACAACTCTGGAAACAGGAATAATACAGTCAATCGAAATAATACTAGCAACAGAAATAACGGCAATACTGTAAATAGAAATAATATCAATGTTGACAGAAGCCGAGATATCACCATCAACAATAACCGAAATACTGTAGTACGAAGAAATACAGTAGTTTATACTCGTCCTCCTTACAGATATGGCGGATACCGATATTATGGCTATCATCCTTATTATTACCATCCGTACAGACCTTTTTATTGGGGACCTGTTTGGCATCCTTGGGGATTTTTCGTAGCAACTTTGGCTGTTACAGCAATTGTAGTTAGTGTAGAAAGCAGTCAATATCATTATGATCAAGGAGTTTGGTATGCGCCGTCAAGCGGAGGCTATACTGTTGTACCTGCACCTGTCGGCGGAACGGTAAACAATATTCCGAGTGGAGCGCAAACCGTTAATACAGGAACTGTCAATAACTATTATTACGGCGGAACTTATTACGAAAAAGACGGAAATAACTACAAAGTTGTAGCCCCTACAGCTGGAACAATCGTAGAAAGTTTACCAGAAGGTGGCGAAGAGGTTACCATTGGAGATGTAAAATACATCAAATTTGGCGAAACGTATTACCAACCTGTTCAAGTAGATGGAAAGGACAAATATGAAGTTGTTCTTGTGGAAGAAGATAAGTAAATTTTATTAATTCTATAAAACTAATATAATTATAAAATTATTTTATCTAAATTTATCCCTGCTATTAACAACCATATAAGCTCAAAAATAATAAACCATGAAAAAGAAAACCTTTTGGATCTTTCCGCTGCTCACATTGTCCATTATTTCAATTGCTTACAGTTATACTCGATTTACAAATAAAGAAGAAAAAACAGTTGCTGAATGTCACGAAATACCTAGCAATCTAGAATCTGAATTCAAACCGACTGTCGAAAATAAATTTAAACCAACTGTTAAAGCACCAAAAGGAATGGTTTGGATTCCTGGCGGCGAATTCTCAATGGGAACAAATGTCGAAGACGAAAGTTTGTGCAGCATTAAAGGAGTTACAAAAGATGCAGCTCCAATTCACAGAGTTTACGTTGACGGTTATTACATGGATGAAACTGAAGTAACCAACGAAGAATTCGAAAAATTTGTAAAAGCAACTGGTTATGTTACTGTTGCAGAGCAAAAACCAACTAAAGAAGAATTTCCAACTGCAAACGAAGAAGATCTAATCACAGGTTCTGTGGTCTTCACACCTACACCTTCAGCAGTAAATTTGAATAATTTCTTGCAATGGTGGCGCTACGAACCAGGCGCAGATTGGAGACATCCTGAAGGTCCGCAAAGTACTATTATAGGAAAAGAAAAATATCCCGTTGTTCATGTTGTTTACGAAGATGCTGAAGCTTACGCCAAATGGGCTGGCAAAAGACTTCCAACCGAAGCTGAATGGGAATTTGCTGCAAGAGGTGGTAAAACTGGAAATCTTTATGCTTGGGGAAATGATTTAAAACCTAAAGGGAAATTTCAGGCTAATATTTATCAAGGCCATTTTCCAATAAAAGATGGCGATACGGGAGAAGACGGATTTAAAGGAATTGCGCCAACAAAACAATATGCTCCCAATGCATACGGTTTGTATGATATTGCAGGCAATGTTTGGGAATGGGTACACGATTGGTACAGCGTAGAGTATTACAAATCATTAGCGGAAAGCGGAAAAGTAACCAAAAATCCGCAAGGCCCAGATGCTTATTATGATCCAAATGATCCATCTGAAGTAAAACGTGTTCACCGTGGCGGTTCGTTTCTATGTACTGATCAATATTGCACTCGATATATGGTGGGAACAAGAGGAAAAGGCGAAATCAGATCTGCGGCTAACCACGTTGGTTTTAGATGCGTAAAAAGTAAATAACAAACTCAAAATACCAAAAAGGGATTCAATTTAGAATCCCTTTTTTATTCATTCGGATATCGAAAGCTAAATTTTCGCGCAGAAAAATTTTTCTATATTTGCTAAAAATTCAAAAAAATGCAACATATCATAGATCGCTTTATCAGTTATGTAACGATTGATACGGAATCAGATCCAAATTCACAAACAACCCCGAGTACACAAAAACAATGGAATCTTGCCAATAAATTAGTTGACGAACTAAAAGCAATCGGCTTAGAAGATGTAACGATTGATGACAAAGCCTATATCATGGCAACGCTTCCAAGCAATGTTGATCATGAAGTTCCAACAATTGGTTTTGTTTCTCACTTTGATACTTCTCCAGATTTTAGCGGAGCGAATGTAAAACCTCAGATTGTTGAAAATTACGACGGAAAAGATATCGTTTTAAATGCTGAGAAAAACATTGTATTGTCTCCAGATTACTTTAAAGATTTATTGCTATATAAAGGTCAAACGATCATTACAACTGACGGAACGACTCTTTTAGGAGCTGATGATAAAGCTGGAATTACAGAGATTGTTTCGGCAATGGAATATCTAGTTCAGCATCCAGAAATTAAACACGGGAAAATCAGAATTGGTTTTACTCCTGATGAAGAAATCGGACGTGGCGCACATCATTTTGATGTTGAAAAATTCGGAGCGCAATGGGCGTATACAATGGACGGAAGTCAGATTGGCGAATTAGAATATGAAAATTTCAATGCCGCTGGAGCTAAAATTACTTTTAAAGGAAAAAGCGTTCACCCAGGTTATGCAAAAGGAAAAATGATCAATTCGATGCTTTTAGCAAATGATTTCATCAACGAACTTCCGAAAGGCGAAACTCCACAGGAAACTAGAGGTTACGAAGGTTTCTTTCACGTTCATCACATTAAAGGAAATATCGAAGAAACGGTTCTAGAATTAATTATTCGCGATCATAACAGAAAGAAATTCGAAAAAAGAAAAGAATTGATTCATAAGTTAGCGAAACAATTCAATAAAAAATTCGCGAAGAAATTCGGCGAAGATATTGTAACTGCTGAAGTTAAAGATCAATATTACAATATGAAAGAAAAGGTTCTGCCTGTAAAATATATTGTAGATATTGCTGAAAAAGCAATGAGAGAATTGAACATCAAACCGATCATTAAACCAATTCGCGGCGGAACTGACGGTTCTCAATTATCATTCATGGGATTACCTTGTCCGAACATTTTTGCGGGCGGGCATAATTTCCACGGAAAATACGAATATGTTCCAGCAGAAAGCATTCAAAAAGCGACTGATGTTATTGTAAAAATTGCTGAATTAACAGCAATTCCTGGCATTTTTGACGAAGCAGAGAAATCTAAAAAAAGAAAATAATTGGAATCAAAATCCGAAAATAAAGGCATTTGGAAATACGGCGATAAATGGGAAGAAGAATTACTCTACCTAAAATCGATTCTTGACAAAACCGAACTGACTGAAACCACAAAATGGGGTGGTCCAGTTTATGTTTATGAAAAGAAAAACGTAGTTGGCCTTGGCGGATTTAAAGATTATTTTGCAATATGGTTTTTTAATGGCGTTTTCTTAAAAGACGAAAAAAAGAAACTCATAAATGCTCAAGAAGAAGTTACAAAATCTTTGAGACAATGGCGTTTTACATCGAAAGAAGAAGTCAACGAAAAAGAAGTTCTGGAATACATCTACGAAGCGATTGAAAACGAAAAGCAAGGAAAAGTCATTAAACCTTCTAAAAAAGAAACGATTGTTTCTGAGCTTTTGGAAAAAGAAATGACTCAGAATCCTGCTTTAAAAGAAGCTTTTGAAAAATTTTCTCCTTACAAACAATATGAGTTTTTAGAATATATCGAATCGGCAAAACAGGAAAAAACGAAGCTTTCGAGAATTGAAAAAGTCCTTCCAATGATTTTAGCGAATGTGGGATTGAATGATAAATACAGGTAATTTTTTCTTTCTGAAATTCCAATATTAATCCCGAAGCTTCGGGACCAAATTCCAAACTATATGAAACCTTTGTCAAAGTTTTAAACTTTGACAAAGGTTTTTTCGTTATGGGCTTAACCGGATCAAACATCATCGCAACAGTTTGTCATTTCGAGGAACGAGAAATCTTAGCAAGAAACTCCATAAAGTAAAAACACCAATCTATGGCGAGCTACTTGTGGAGATTTGTTTGAGATTTTTTTACAAAACTTAAAATAATAAAATTAGTACTAAATTCAAAACAACACTAGTCTTGTTTGAAAACAAAATCCTACATTTGAAAAATAAAAACAACAAGCCTTTTGTAAGAATTAATTAAAAATAAATATACTTTTAAACCATGATAGATAAAAAAATACTCCTCCTTTTAATTATTGCTTTTTCAAATATAACTTTTGCCCAAAAATATAAGAAACTTCCAGAAAATTATTATTTAAATTTTATAGAACCTTTTAAACCAATTACAGTTTCAAATGATTCCATCGTTAAATTAAAAAAAGGTTTTTATAAAAGTTTTAATAATGATTATACGGGTAGTTCACTTTCTTACTTTGAGCTGGACAACAATAATCAAATTATTGGAGACATAAAAATTATCGATAATAATGATAGTATTGTTGCTATAACTCAAAACAATAAGCTTGTCGAGTTAAATAATTATACAGATGGTCAATTAAAATATCAATTAAAAATTAATCATACAGATAGCACCACAACCGATACGCAAACACGACATGGTGAAAAAGAAATACGCAAAATATTTTACACAAAGAAAAATTACAAAAAGCGGATCACAACAACTTATTATAAAGGCAATTACACTGTCTATAATGAAATTGACAAATCATCTTCTGAATATAACTTAAAAGGAGAGTTACTTTACTACAAGGATAATAATGAAGAAAAAAAATATTATCCTAATGGAAATTTAAAAGTTCTTAAAACAAAGCAAATGACTAAACAATTTGATAAAAACCAATCTTTAGAATCTGTTAGTTATCAAAAGGATAATGTCTTGTACAATGAGTATTACAAAAATAATTTTTTATTTAAAAAAGATTACAAAAAAAACGATATCGAATATGAGGAAAATTATGAAGAAGGAAAACTATTATCTAAAACCCTCACAAAATCCATAAGTACATTAGAAGATGAACATTCTCAATACGATTCTAAAGGAAAACTTATAAAAAAATGGATTACAAAAATTCCACCGCCGCCATCTTCATTTCCTGTAGGTTTTTAATAAAAATTTTGAACATTTTAATTATATCAATTGTTTCTTTTATTGTTTCCTTTTTTTTAGTAAAGCTTCGATAAAAGAGAACTTGCCAAAAATAGAATTAACCCAAAAAGTAAAATATTCTAAAAGTGTTTAGCTAAATTTTGACGGTTTCTCTATAAATTAGCGAAACAAAAAAATCCCAAACTCCATTCTGGAATTTGGGATTTTAAATTTTATTGGAATTTTAAAAAATTAAGCTTTTTTATTCAAAGCTGCGCTCAATTCTAAAGAGATAGCAGAACGCTCTAATTTTAATTTTCCTGACATAGTTTCGATTACAACAGTTGTTTCTGCTAATTCAGCGATTTTACCGTGGAACCCACTTTTTGTTACTATTTTGTCACCTACTTTTAGGTTGCTTTCAAATTCTTTTTCGTTTTTAGCTCTTTTTTGCTGTGGTCTAATCATGAAGAAATAGATTACCACGAACATCAAAAGAAATGGCGCAAATTGAGATAATTGTCCCATAATTTAAATTTGTTTTTGATTTATATTTAATATTCTTTTTGGAATTTGTTTTTTGCTTTTTGGAATTTCAAATTACATCAACCCTCTTCCTACTTTTACCATCTTTTTATTGGCAGTCAGCTCTTTAACAAGATTATCTAAAATTCCGTTGATAAAAATACTACTTTTTGGTGTAGAATACTCTTTTGCAATTTCTAAATATTCGTTAAGAGTTACTTTTACTGGAATTGAAGGAAATTTTACAAACTCGCAAATTGCCATTTTCAAGATAATAGTATCAATTTCTGCAATACGATCACTGTCCCAATTTGGTGTTTTATCTTCGTATTCTTTCGCGAAAGCCGCTTCGTTTAGTATTGTTCGTCTAAATAAATCTTTAGCAAAATCTTTATCTTCAACATCTTTATACAATTTAGGCACTCTAAAATCGTCTGAATCTTCTGTTTTGATTGCTTTCAATTGTTTTACAATATGAGTATTTACAACCGGAATATCATCAACCCAAGTTAATTTATCGTCTTCTAAATATTCGTATAATTTTTCATTTGGAACAATAACATTTTCAAACAAATCAACAATAAATTGTCTGTCTTCTTCAAACGTGTTTACGTTATTACTCATGTATTTTTTGTAGATATCGCTTGCTTTAACATCATTTAAAAGCAAAATGATATAATCGTCGTTTAAAGACCAATTATTGATTTTACGATTTTCTAAAGCGATGCTAAGAGAGTTGCTTTCGGCAAGAAGTTGAAAAATTTTGTTCTTTACAAATTTTTCGTTTGGGTTACGTTCTGCTGCAGTAGCAAGGTGTTTTTTACTTGATAGATGCAAAAAGACAGCTTCTTTTTTACAAATTTCTATCAATGAAGAAAGCATTATAAGGTATAAGTCCTGAATATTGTCAATGCTGTAAAAAAGGAATTTCTCCTCTTTTTCCATGTTATCAGAACCGCTTTGATGCATTGCATAAATGGATTGCATTACTTTAACGCGTATGTGTCTTCTATTTACCACCGTGTAAGAACATTTAAAAATTAGTCTGCAAAAGTATAACTTTCGAAGCGTATTTTAAAATTAATTCGCAAAAAAGTCGCAGTTTTCGGTCGCAGTTTTCAGTTTTATTCATTTTTTTAGTCGCTTTAACAGTATTCAGTCACAGTCACAGTTCTCAGTTTTAATAAATACTGTGAACTGTGACTACGACTGCAAACTAAAAAAAAGTCCCAGTTTCCAGATAAACTGAAAACTGAGACTGAGAATTTTAAACTAAAAAAATTATTTAGCAGCGTTCTCGATTCTTCTTTGGTCAATACGATTTTGAGCAATAGTAAGAGCCGCTTTATGCGTAGTAATTCCGTTTTTAGCAGCGAAATCAATAATTTCTAAAGTTGTATTGTAGATATTTTCTGTTTTAGTCATGATTTCAGCTTTACCGTAGTTCGCTAATTCAGCGTAAACATTGATAATTCCACCAGCGTTGATCAAGAAATCTGGAGCGTATAAAATTCCTCTTTCTTGTAATCTTGCACCGTGAACATTTTCGTCTGCTAATTGGTTGTTGGCAGCACCAGCAATAACTTTAGCTTTAATTTTATCTACTGTATTATCGTTGATTGTTGCTCCCATTGCACATGGCGCGTAGATATCAACATCTGCAGTATATAAATCTTCACCAGTATAAATTGTTGCATTATATTTTTGAGCAACTTGGTATAATTTTTCTTCGTTAATATCAGAAATAGTAACCTGTGCTCCTTCTTTAGTTAAATATTCAACTAGAGTTTCACCAACGTGTCCAATTCCTTGTACCAAAACTTTTTTTCCATCTAAAACATCCGTTCCAAACTGACTTTTAGCAGCAGCTTTCATACCTAAATAAACACCGTAAGCTGTTACAGGAGAAGGATTTCCAGAACCACCTCTTTCTTCAGAAATACCCGTAACGTAAGGTGTTACGTCTCTAACAGTATCCATGTCTTTAGTTTCCATTCCGACATCTTCTGCAGTAATATATCTTCCGCTTAAAGAGTGAACAAACTCTCCAAACTTACGCATTAATTCAGGTGTTTTTTGCGTTTTAGCATCACCAATAATAACCGCTTTACCTCCACCAATATTCAGTCCAGTAATAGCCGATTTAAAAGTCATACCTCTTGAAAGACGTAAAACATCATTTAGAGCCTCCCATTCTGTGTTGTAATTCCACATTCTGGTTCCTCCCAAAGCTGGCCCCATAACTGAATTATGAATACCAATAATTGCTTTTAAACCTGTATCTTTGTCATTGCAAAATACAATTTGTTCGTGATCGTCGAAAGATAATTGACCAAAAACAGGATCCATTTTTTGAAGTTCCTTTCCAGTTGCGAAAGTTGCATCCATAGCGCTAGTATTAATTAGGTTAAAATTGTGAATTCGTCAAAAAGACTTCTCAAACATAATTAAAAAATACACATGTGCTAATTTTTTATCTTTAAAATAACAATTTTACAATATAATTGTTTTGATTAAATCGCAAATTATTATAAATTTATTTAATAATAATTCTTAAATACAAATCAATTCAATATCAGATTTCTTAAAAAAATGAAAGAATTAAGCTATTTAAATAAATATTTCGTCAAATATAAATATAGTTTTTCACTAGGTATTTTAATCACCATAATCGCACAAATATTTTCTTTATTTACTCCAAAACTCATCAGCAAGTCTTTAAATGCTATTGAGAATTTTGATAAACTTCCGATGGCTAAGCAAAGTTCTCAAGCTGTAATTGCTAGTTTCCGTCAGGATCTTATTCATAATGTGCTACTTATCATCGGAACTACGATTGTTGCTGGATTTTTGACATTTTTAATGCGCCAGACTTTAATTGTAATGTCGCGACATATTGAGTTTGATTTAAAAAATGAAGTTTTCAGACAATACGAGAATCTTTCTCAGAATTTTTACAAACAAAACCGTACTGGCGACTTAATGAATCGTATTAGCGAAGACGTTTCAAAAGTTCGTATGTATGTTGGACCAGCGGTAATGTATACTATTAATACATTTATTCGTTTTGCGATCGTTATAATATATATGTATAATGTATCGCCATTGCTTACCTTATACACAATATTACCATTACCGCTTCTTTCGTACTGTATTTTCAAATTAAGTTCTGAAATCAATAAACGAAGCACCACTTTCCAGCAATATCTTTCGAAAGTTTCAAGTTTTACACAAGAAATCTTTTCTGGAATTCGCGTTATAAAAGCCTATTCATTAGAGAATCAGCATCAAAACAATATGGTAGATTTGGCAGAAGAAAGCAAACGTAAAAGTTTAAGTCTGGCAAGAGTTCAATCTTTATTTGGTCCATTAATGATTGCCCTTATCGGAATCAGTAACTTGGTTGTAATTTATTTTGGAGGTGTAATGTACATTAATGGAAGTATTTCAAACATCGGAACCATTGCCGAATTTATACTATATGTAAATATGCTGACTTGGCCTGTTGCTTCTTTAGGATGGGTTTCTTCGATGGTTCAGGAAGCAGAAGCTTCGCAAAAACGTTTGAACGAATTCTTGAAAATTGAACCAGAAATCAAAAACAACAACGAAAGTTCATCTGAAATAGACGGAAATATTACTTTTGAAAATGTTTCTTTCACTTATAAAGACACGAATATCGAAGCATTGAAAAATGTTTCTTTCACAGTAAAAAAAGGAGAAACATTAGCCATTTTAGGAAAAACAGGTTCTGGAAAATCGACTATCCTTTCATTGATTTCAAGACTGTATGACACAACAGAAGGCGAGGTCAAAATTGATGAAAACGAAATCAGCACTTTGAACTTAAATGATCTTCGAAATAATATCGGAATCGTTCCTCAAGATGCTTTCTTGTTTTCGGATACTATTAAAAACAATATCAAATTCGGAAATCAAAATGCAACGGACGAAGAGGTAATTGAAGCTGCTAAAAATGCCGTTGTTCACGATAACATTATTGCCTTTAACAAACAGTACGACACCGTTTTAGGAGAAAGAGGAATTACACTTTCGGGCGGACAAAAACAGCGTGTTTCGATTGCAAGAGCAATCATAAAAAATCCTGCAATCTTACTTTTTGACGATTGTTTATCTGCAGTTGATACGGAAACCGAAGAAATGATTTTGAACAATTTATTTGAAATTTCTAAAGACAAAACAACTATTATTGTAAGTCATCGAGTATCTTCTGCAAAGAATGCAGACAAAATTATCATATTAGAAGATGGTAAGATAATTCAACAAGGTTCTCATAATCAATTAATAAATCAAGAAGGATATTATTCGGCGTTATATTTAAAACAACTTTCGGAAAAAGAATTACTTTAATTGTTGCGTAATAGATAATTTTTTATGATTTTTGAGTACTATTAATTCCAAAAATGATAGAACGTATTATGAGAGAAAATGACATGTTAGAAAAAGAAGAGATTTTTTCTAAAGTATTACGAGCAGGAAGAAGAACTTATTTCTTTGATGTGAGAGCTACCAAAGCTGATGATTATTACATTACTATTACCGAAAGCAAAAAGTTTACTGAGGAAGATGGTTCTTTTCACTTCAAAAAACACAAAATTTACTTATACAAAGAAGATTTTAGTGCTTTCGCCGAAATATTAGAAGAAATGACTTCTTATGTTCTGAACCACAAGGGTGAAGAAGTAATTTCTGAAAGACACCAAAAAGATTTTAAAAAAGAATACAGTTCTGAAAAATCTGAAAGATCTAGTTTTACAGATATTGATTTTGATGATATTTAATCAAAATCATCGATATAAATAGGAGTCCAATTTGTTCTGCATTTTGGACTTTTTTTATATATTTAAGTTTCTTGTTTTAAAAAATTAATAAAATGAAAAAATTAATCCTTCTTTTAAGTTTCATCTTCTTCGGAATTTCTCTTTCTGCACAGAATATAGAATATGAAACGAAAAATAATGTCCAATATTATAATGCAGCTGCAAATAAATCAGATAAATATATCAGCGAAAGATGTGTTTTAGATATTTATTATCCAAAAAACAAAACCGGATTTGCTACAATCGTTTGGTTTCACGGCGGCGGATTAACTGGTGGAAATAAAGAAATCCCTGAAGCGCTAAAAAATAAAGGTTTTGCTATTATCGGAGTAAACTATAGATTATCGCCAAAAGTAAAAGCGGTAAAATGTATTGAAGATGCCGCAGCAGCTGTTGCTTGGGCTTTCAATAATATTACCAATTATGGAGGTGATAAAACTCAGATTTTCGTTTCTGGCCATTCTGCCGGAGCTTATTTAACTTCTATGATTGGTTTAGACAAAAAATGGCTTCAAAAAGAAAACATAGATGCGAATCAAATTGCGGGACTTATCCCGTTTAGCAGTCAATGCATTACGCATTTCGAAATAAGAAGAGAGAACGGAATTCCAGAAAAACAGCCAACAGTTGATGAATTCGCTCCTTTATACCACGTTCGCGCCGATGCTCCGCCTTTATTATTAATTACTGGAGATCGCGAATTAGAAATGTTGGGACGTTATGAAGAAAACGCATACATGGCTAGAATGATGAAATTGGTTGGACATACGCAAACTAAATTATACGAATTGGACGGTTACGGCCACGGAATGACAGAACCTGGTTTTCCGCTTTTGGTTAATGAAGTAAACCGAATTTTAAAAGAACGTAAAAAATAATCACTAAATAAAAAATCCACGGCAATGGAGACACAACTATTAATTATACCAGGACTTGGAGATTCTGGAGAGAAGCATTGGCAAACTTTTTGGCACGCAAAATTCGAAAACTCAATTCGTGTAGTACAAGACAATTGGGACGAACCAATTCGAGAAGAATGGCTTGAAAGATTAAATGAGAACATTTTAAAACTTGACAAACCTACTATTTTAGTTGCCCACAGTTTAGCCGTTTCATTGGTTTTGCATTGGGCAGAAAAGTACAGCAATCCTAATATTATTGGTGCGTTTTTGGTCGCTCCCGCGGATGTAGATTCGCCAGAACACACGCCAGAATCCATTAGAAATTTTTCACCAATGCCACTTTACCAATTGCCTTTTCCGTCGGTTGTTGTAGCAAGCGAAAATGATCCTTATTCGCTATTCGAAAGAAAAAAATACTTTGCCGAAAAATGGGGAAGCGATTTTGTAAATATTGGGAAACAAGGTCACATCAACTCCGATTCTGATTTAAAATATTGGGAAGAAGGACAGGATATTTTACAACAATTTATTGAAAGAATAAAATAAAGTTTGCAGTCGCAGTCACAGTTTTCAGTTTAAAACTGTGACTGTAGCTGAATGCTGCGACTGAGACTGAAAACTGCGATTAAAAACTATCCAATTCGCAATCCGTTTGGGATTTTAAAATCTGGCGCTAATAAAATTACATCTCCCTCCTCGCCTACAGCGCCAAGAACTAAACATTCACTCATAAACTTTCCGATTTGTTTTTTCGGAAAATTCACAACCGCTACAATCTGACGATTTACTAAATCTTCTTTCTGATATCTTTTGGTAATTTGTGCCGATGATTTTCTGATTCCGATTTCTGAACCAAAATCAATTGTCAGCTGAAAGGCTGGTTTTCTCGCTTCAGGAAAATCATTTACTTCTATAATAGTTCCAACGCGCATGTCGGTTCTTTCAAATTCATTCCAAGTTAAATCCATTTTAATCTCTTTTTTACAAACCTATAAATTTTGTAATTAATGCACCTAATTCTGTAACCCTTTTCTTTCGCTTCCATTCTAATTTTACGAGACTAGAAAATGAAACTCACGTAAAAAAATATATCATGGAACATACTGAACCAAATGCATGCATGACAATTAAGGACTTTGAATCTAATTTAAAACAGATTCATACCGATAAATATATAGAAACTGCTCAAAACGTTAGACTGTACGTAAAAGATTACGGACAAGGAAAACCTGTCATTTTAATTCATGGCTGGCCGCTTTCTAATGAAATGTGGGAATATCAAATTGATCATTTAGTTCAAAATAATTATCGTGTGATTGCTTACGATCGCCGCGGATTCGGTAAATCTTCTCAGCCTTGGGATGGTTACGATTATGATACTTTGACAGATGATCTTAAAGAAATTATCGAACAATTGGAATTGGAGAATGTAACCCTTGTTGGATTCTCAATGGGCGGTGGCGAAGTCGTTCGTTATTTTAGCCGTCATGGCGGAAAAAACGTAAGCAAAATTGCTTTGATTTCGTCTATTATTCCTTTTCTTCTTAAAACTCACGACAATCCAGATGGTCATCCAAAAGAAAAAAGCGATAATACAGCAATGGCAATAAAGGAAGATAGAATCGCATTTATTGATAATTTCGGAAAAACGTTTTTTGGCGTTAATATTATCAACAAACCGTTAAGTACGCCTTTATTAGAATATTACAGAAATCTATGTTCTGTAGCTTCTCCAAGAGCTACTTTAAAATGCGCTGAATCTTTTTCATACACTGATTTTAGAGACGAAGTAGATTTTATAAAAGTTCCAACTCTGATTATTCACGGAGACGACGATAAAATTGTTCCAATTGATCTTACTTCAAGAAAAGCTGCAAAATCTATAGCAAACAATACTTATATCGAATATGAAGGAGCACCACACGGACTTTTTTATACTGATAGAGAAAAGCTAAATGAAGATTTACTGGAATTTTTGAATTCATAAAAACTTAAAAAAGTATCCAAAGAAGCAAGCTCTTGCAGCTAACTGCTTTCTTTGGATATTTTTTATTCTTGTGCTCTTTTATTTACAGTTTTTTAAAGCTATTTTTGAAATTCAAATTTCAGATAAAATGGCACGAACAGAATCAACAATGCTTCCATTAGGAACGATTGCTCCTGATTTTTATTTAAAAGACACCAATTCTAACGACACTTTTTCTTTTGAAGATTTAAAGGGTCCAAAAGGAACTTTGGTGCTATTTATCTGCAATCATTGTCCGTTTGTGCATCATGTTATTAATGAAGTTGTGATGATTGCCAATGATTATCGCGTGCAGGGACTTGGAGTTGTTGCTATTTCTAGCAATGATGCTGTAAAGTATCCGCAAGATGGGCCAGAATTAATGACAGATTTTGCAATGGAGAACAAAATTGATTTTCCTTATTTGTATGATGAAACCCAAGATGTTGCAAAAGCGTATCAAGCAGCTTGCACTCCAGATTTCTATTTATTTGACAGTCAAGACAAATTATTCTATCGCGGACAGTTGGATGACTCAAGGCCAGGCAACGGAATTCCTCTTAGCGGAAGCGATTTGAGAGGCGCAATTGATGCCTTAATTTACAACAGAAGTTTGAAAGAGCCGCAGAAACCAAGTTTGGGTTGCAGCATTAAATGGAAGTAAATACTCATTAAATTCAAAAAGATTAACTACCTTTGCAGATCAATTTAATCATCCTTATGGGAAATATAACACCATTTACAGCCTCTATAAAGTCGTTTTGCGTTGCAAAACCGCTTCCTGCTGTAATTATTTCGCATAATAAGGCCTTTATTTTTTAGGCCTCCGTCTACTTCACTTTTTTCTTCTTTTTGACGGAGGATTTTTATCAGATTTTTTAATTCGTTTTTTATTTGAAAGAGCATTGCTCTATCAGATGATTTTTCGCTTTTCTATCAGTTTAAAAATTCCGTTCAAGGATTGAAACAGTAAATAATGAATAAATAATTTTTTAATAATATAAATGAATACGATTATGAAACCAATACCTACTTTCTGTAAAGCAGACTATCAATTTCTAAGAGAATTGATTTTAAAAAGTAAAAACGAAACCAATACAAAAGAAGCAAATTTGCTTTCGCAAGAATTAGATCGCGCTGTAATAAGCAAGGAAAGCGAATTAGACTCGGTTATTCGCATCAATTCGTTTGTTACTATTGAAGATGTAAAAGCCAATAAACAAATGAAAATTCAAATTGTTTTGCCTTCAGCAGCAGACTTGAAACAATCAAAAATTTCGATTTTAGCCCCATTAAGCGTTGCTATAATTGGTTTTAAAGAAAATGATCAAGTTGATTGGGAACTTCCAGCCGGAATTAAAACTTTGAAAATAGTTGCTGTAGATAATACTGAAGTACAGCATCATTCATAACTTTTTAAACACCTCATTCTGTGACGGTGTTTTTTTTATACCTCATCCAAATAAAAAAAGCATCCCAATTTATGAAATGCTTTTTATCTTTTTATAGCTGAGAATCGATGTAATTCGTAATCGAAGCCATCTGAGTATCATCTAACTTCGCCTTTTTACCCATTCTTACCAATATAGGTGTCCATTCTTCCTTTGTAAACTTTTTTGGTTCATACAATTTGTGGCATTTTGCACAATTGTTATCGTATAAATTTTTACCTGCTTCCAATTCAGGTGTCAATGCTACTTTTGCAGTTTCTGTAACTGGAGCTGAAGCAACTGCAGTTGTTTTTTGAGTTCCACAAGAAACCACAAATAATGCAAGTCCCGCAAGGATTAAAATGTTTTTCATTGGCTTTGTTTTTTTAGTAAATATAAAAAAATCCCATATGCCGTGGCACATGGGATTCTATTTATAACAATACTAAATTGCTAATGAAGTCTTATTTAACATCCATTAATTCAACGTCGAAAATCAAAGTAGCGTTTGGTGGAATAACTCCTCCAGCTCCAGATGGTCCGTATCCTAAATCAGATGGAATTACAAAACGAGCTTTGTCTCCAACTTGCAATAAAGCGATACCTTCGTCCCATCCTTCGATAACTTGTCCAATTCCTAATTTGAATTCGATTGGTTTTTTTCTTGGGTAAGAAGAATCAAAAACCTTTCCGTTTTCTAAAGAACCTTCGTAGTGAACAGAAACTGTTTTTCCTGCTTCAGCTCTTTTTCCTTCTCCTTTTTGAATCATTTTATAACGTAAACCGCTTTCAGTTTTATCAAAACCAGCAGCTAATTGTTCCATTTTTGCTTCAGATTCTGCTTTTAAAGCTGCTTCTCTTTTTAGACGAGCACCTTTTAAACCAATGAAAGCTTCAATAGCGTTCCATTTTTGAGCTTCTTCTCCAACTCTGATAATTTCTACAGACTCTAAGTTATCACCTTGAGCAACAGCATCAACAACATCTTGTCCTTCAACAACGTTTCCGAAAACAGTATGTTTGTTATCTAACCAAGGAGTTGCAACGTGAGTAATGAAAAATTGAGAACCGTTACTTCCAGGTCCTGAGTTTGCCATAGATAAAACTCCTGGACGATCGTGTTTTAAACTTGGGTGAAATTCATCATCAAATTTATATCCTGGATCTCCAGTTCCAGTTCCTTTTGGGCAACCACCTTGAATCATGAAATCAGCAATTACTCTATGGAAAGTTAATCCGTCATAGAATTTTTGTCCTTGAGGTTTTACTTTATTTTCCATATTTCCTTCTGCAAGAGCAACAAAGTTACCTACAGTTCCCGGTGTCAAATCGTGTGTCAATTTTACTAAAATTGAACCTTTGCTAGTATTGAATTTAGCGTATATTCCGTTTTCCATGTTGTTATTTTTAATTTGAAAGCAAATTTACAAATTAATTTTTTAATCAATTTGCGCTTTCGCTTTTTTAGATTTTGATTTATAAGTAAGTCCGTAAATTAGTAATGAAATCAATGATAAAGCCATACATCCGATTGTTACAGCAGGCCATCCGCCCAATTTCCATAGCAACAAACCGTAAGCAGATCCTGCAGCTGTTCCTAAAAAGGTAAGCGACATAAATACTGTATTCAATCTGTTTCTTGCTTCTGGCAATAACGAATAAACTCTCGTTTGATTTGAAATGTGAACACCTTGAATTCCTATATCGATAAATACAATTCCGATTGCAATTCCGATTACGCTTTCAATAGCAAAATAAAATGTTATAAAACTGATTAAAACCAATAAACAGCCGTAACCAACTGCAATTCTCGAGTTTCCTTTATCTCCCAGTTTTCCAACCAAAGGCGCTGCCAAAGCTCCAGATGCTCCAACAATTCCGAATAATCCGATTGTGGCGCTATTAAATCCGAATGGTTCTCCAGAAAGCAATAAAACCATTGTGGTCCAGAAAGCTCCAAATTGAGCAAAACTGAAAACGTTGATTGCCGTTGCTTCACGCAAAACAGGCTGTGTTTTGATAAGCGCAAATAAAGATTGAATCAGCTGACCGTAAGTTCCTTGAAATTGCGGTTTGTTTTGTGGAAATTTATTTTGAATCACAAAAAAGATTAAAAGACAAATTCCGGCTGCGATATAAAACATCGATCTCCAGCCTAAAATTTGGCCGATAAATCCGCTTAATGTTCGCGAAAGCAAAATTCCGACTAAAAGTCCGCTCATAATCGTTCCGACAACTTTCCCTCGCTGTTCGGGCGCGCTTAAAGATGCGGCTAGAGGAAGAATAAGCTGAGGTACAATCGACGTGATCCCGATTAGCAACGAAGCAATTTGTAAAACAAGAAAACTTTTAGCTGTTGCTGCAATTAATAAAGCAATTACACTAGCAAAAGTGGTCATTAAAATTTGCCTTTTTCGTTCTATTTTATCGCCAAGCGGTACCATAAAAAACAGTCCGATTGCGTAACCTGCTTGAGTTAAATAGGTTATCGTTCCGGCGCTGGCTTCAGGAATTTTAAATTCGTTGGCAATTAAAACAATCAAAGGCTGGCAGTAATAAAGATTTGCAACTATAAGACCAGTGCAAACTGCCATAAACAGTACATTAGTTTTTGATAAATTCATGCTGCAAAAATACCAATCTAATCTTTAGTAGAACTTTAAAAAAAGTATAAATTTTAAGCTTTTTTTAAAACCATATAAGTCATATAAGTTCATTTAAACTGAAGACTTAAATTTTCTTATATGACTTATATGGTTTATTTTTCGACTTTTAATAGTTCAAAAAGTCTTCTCTTGCAGGGCTAAAAACATCTGTTAACATTCCTGTTTCTAAACACACAACACCGTGAACAGCGTGCGGCGGAATATAAAAACTATCGCCTTCTTTTAAGGTTTGTGTTACTCCGCTAATCGTTACGTCAAATTTTCCGCTTGCGATGTATGTAACTTGCGAATGGTAATGATCGTGTAAAGTACCAATTCCGCCTTTTTCAAAGTGTACATTTACCAGCATCACTCTTTCATCAAAAGCTAAAATCTTACGCTTAATTCCTTCTCCTACTACTTCCCACTCGATTTCGTCTCCTTTTATAAACTCTTTGCTTGTTCCTAAACTCATAATCTTTTTATTTTATTGAATGCTTTTAAGGTCTTTTTCCATTAACTCAACACCATTGGTTAATTTGTTATCCTTAAAGTATTTTTCTAATTCTTTTAATCTTTTTACGTTATCGTAATTAAATCCCGAATTTAATTTTCTTTGACAATTTGAACATAATCTTAATGTATGTCTATCCGTTTCAATCATGCTATTTGTACCATTCATAACACAATTTGCATCAATACAATGATGAAGGCCAAACATGTGTCCGATTTCATGAGAACAAATTTTTAGCAATCTTTCTAAACTCAAATTAAAATCGGCTTCTTTTTGCATTCTGTACATCGAACTTACAGCAATTTTATCTCTATAAGACGCTAATCCAAAAACATAATTCCATTCTGGTTTTGGATATAAATCCTTCTCCGTTATTGCCATTAAAGCAACTCCTTTTTCTGGCTTTTCTTTTTTCAGAACATCCGTTAAAATATAACCCGCTAAAAACTGCTCCTGCCCTACATCTCCAATTCTTCTAGCATTATTCGGAATAATATCATTTGAGACATCCTTTAAAACTTTGGTTTCTAACTGAAAAAATATTTGCAAATATTGACGAACTAATTCTATTTGTTTCTTTTGCAACGAATTAAATTCCCCTATAGGCTGTAAATAAATAATATTTTCATCTTTGGTCGGAACAACATGTTTTGTTTTAATAAATTGCTCAAAAGTCTGCCCTTTTTCATTGCGAGAATAAAGCCAATCTCCAAAAACGGGTTTGTCAAGCTTCACATCATTATTTTTGATAGCGACAAAATATGGATCTAGTTTTAAATTGAGCTCCTGTTTTGGCTCTGGATTTGAATTTGATTTTTCTTTTTTATTTGATTCACAAGAACAAAGAATCACCAATAACAACAAAAGAAGTTTCTTCATAAATAGAATGTACTAGATTAAGTTTTCAGAAATAAAATCGCAGCTCGATTTGATAGAATCATAAGAATTGGAAGCGAAGTTATTTTCCTGTTCCACAAAAAAGTGAATCATTCCCGATTGTTTTGCCGCAGCAAATAAAGGTTTAAAATCTATTGTTCCAGAACCAACTTCTGTATTCAAATCATTGTTTTTTTTATCCTTGTCTTTTACGTGCCACATTTTAAAACGTCCAAGGTTTTCTTTGAATAATTTTAAAGGATCATTTCCCGAATGAATTACCCAATACAAATCCAATTCAAAAAAGACCAAATCTTTATCCGTTTCTTTTAATAAAATTTCAAAACCTGTTACGCCATTGTGTTTTTGAAATTCAAAATCATGATTGTGATATGCCACTTTCAAGCCTGCTTTTTTACACATTTTCGCAGCTTCATTTACTCGATCGGCTATCTTTTTATAATCTTCAATATTTCTTCTGAAAGGTTCGTCGACCCATGGAACGGTTAGAAATTCACTTTTTAGAATTTTTGCTGCTTCAATTGAAGCAATTAACTCTTCTGTGTTTCCATCGTATAAAAAACTTCCTAAATTATAATGTCCGCTAACAGCTTTTAAGCCGTTTTCATCCAAAATCTTTTTTAACTCTTTTGGTGTTAATCCCCAAAATTGATCTTTGGTCGAAAAACCGTATGTCTCGACATTTGTATAGCCCGCTTTAGCAACTTTTTCTAAAGTTCCTTTTACATCTTTCGGAAGTTCTTCACGAAGCGTATACAGCTGTAAACCTATTTCTTTTTTATTCATAGAAAATGCAAATGATGGTGAAGCCAAAACCGCTGTAGTGGCCAAACCTGTGGTTACGATAAAATTTCTTCTGCTAATCATTTCATGATATAAATTTCAGAAAGTAAATATATTATAAAAATTGATTTTTAAAGTTTTCTGCAAAATTTTGAAGCGCTTCTGCAGTTTCTTCTGATACGATTTCGCCTTCAGCATTAACTTTTCCGCGAACGCCTTGAATCAAAAGCTGTGTCGCGTCGTCAAATTTTGCTTCAAGCGTTTTCATTATTAGCAAAAGCTGTTCGTGCCCCATTTCGCCAGAAGCAGAAGCGGTAATTAGACCTGTTTTTTTGTTTGAAAAAATAATTGTCGAAACGCACCATTCTAAAGCATTTTTTAAACTTCCCGGAAGACTGAATACATATTCGGGCGTACAAATAAGAACCCCATCGGAGTTTATTATTTTATTTCTAAAAGCGGTAATTTCTTTTGGAGGATTCTCTGTATCTAAATCTGGATTAAAATGAGGAAGGGTTTCTAAATCTTCAAAAATTTCTACTTCAAAGTTAGGTTCTAAGCTATTTGAAATATATTTCAGAATTTTAAAATTACTGGAATTACTTCTTGTACTACCAGATATAGCGAGGATTTTTGTTTTTGTTGAAGTCATTAAATGAACAATTCGTATTTCTAAATAAATCTAAAAATACGAATTGTATCAAAACATAAGAGAAAATTTATTTATAAGTCAATAAATTTAGTCCTTCCATTTTTACAGAATCAATTGCTTGTGGCGGATAATTTTGTTTTTCTTGTCTCGTTGATGTGACTTTGCCTTCTTTACTCACATACACATAATTGTAATTCCAGTAATTTGATTCTACAATCTGAGCTCCATCTTTGACGAAGACTTGATCTGCATAAACAAGAATTTCTCCATTTTGCTTATTATCCAAGGTCCTTATTGGAGCTCCTAAAGTTTTAAGCACTTTCGTCTTGGATGTTCCTACAGCAACGGTAGCTGAATTGGTACTTGCGCAAGACATGAAGAGCGCAAATACCGCGGACATTAATATTGTTTTTTTCATAACTAAGTGTTGAATTTACGTTCGAAATTTGGTTGCTATTTCATTGATTATTAACACTGTAATAATAATTAAAGTTAAACCATAATGTTTTACATAATTTAATATGTATGTTATATAATTATTACCAAAAGACTCAATGGCATTATTTGTATCTTTGCCGGACAAGAAAATTATCGAATAAAGATGCGAATTGACATTATTACTCTTTTACCTGAACTATTAAGAAGTCCGTTTGAGGCCTCAATTATGAAACGTGCCATTGACAAAGGTTTGGTGGAAGTTCATTTTCATAACCTTCGCGACTATAGCACAAACAGACAGAAAAGCGTGGATGATTATCCTTTTGGCGGTGGTGCAGGAATGGTAATGACGATTCAGCCTATCGATGATTGTATTACACATTTGAAGAGCCAGCGTGAATATGACGAAGTAATTTATATGTCACCAGATGGCGAAACTTTAAACCAGAAAATGGCCAATAAAATGTCGATGTACGAAAACATTATCATTTTATGCGGACATTATAAAGGTGTTGACCAAAGAGTTAGAGATCATTTTATTACGAAAGAAATCTCAATTGGAGATTACGTTTTGTCTGGAGGAGAATTGGGCGCAATAGTTCTATCTGATGCCTTAATTCGATTAATTCCAGGGGTTTTAAGTGATGAAACCTCGGCATTGACAGATAGTTTTCAGGATAATTTACTTTCAGGGCCAATTTATACAAGACCTGCAGATTATAAAGGATGGAAAGTGCCAGAAGTTTTAACCAGCGGACATGCAGCCAAAATCGATAAATGGCGCGAAGACAAGGCATTCGAACATACCAAAAATAGACGTCCAGATTTATTGGAAGGAGATTAAAAAGTATTCAGTTGCAGTTTTCAGTCCCAGTTCGTTTCTTTTGGAAACTGAGACTGAAAACCGCGACTAAAAAATTACCCATCATAATTCATCGAAACAATTTTTTTATTTGTCATTTCGACGTCTAAAATATGATCTTGACTGAAATGATCTCCAATAGAAAGTATCGTTTCAATATTTCCAGAAATATCAATTGTGATTCTACTTCGGTAGATTTCCAAATTATCATACCAATCCTCGTCAGCTGTTTCTTCTGTAAAATCATTATTCTCGTTATAAAACTCGATCAAGTCTTTTTTACAATCTCCTAACCAGAAAATATGTTCGATTATTTGGTCTGAATAATTTTCGAAATCTGAATCAGGAAGATAAATAGAAATTTCTCCTGTTTTGATTTTATTAAAAATTACAGCTTTGTTCTCCGAAACTTCAAATTCATTACCATCTTTCAACTGAGAAAAATCATTTACAGTCAGTTTTGAGCGATTTTGTTTTTCTCTAAATTTTCTGAGATCTTTTATAATAAAATTGTTTTCATGCGATTTTGCTTTTTGTTCTAAAACATACAATTTAGAAACATCTTTAGTATTTTTTAAATCTCCAGCTTCTTTAAAAACTTCAAAAGCAGATCTATGAAAACCTAAAAGAATATAAACATTTGAAAGCACTAAATTTTCTTGTTTGCTTTTTGCGATGCTTTCCAATTCATACAAAAGGTCATAGATTTTCTCAACACTTTCCTTTGAACCGTTCGATTTCCTAAATTCATTAGAAAACTCGATATATTCTTTCATATAATTTTTATCCATCCCATTTTATATTATTATTGCACTACTTATTTACGAAGATAAGATTTTACTTTTTCTATCTGTAAAAACAGTGTTTTCTGAGTGAATTGTAATTTCAAAACAACTGTTAATTAGAGTTGTAAAATACATTTTATCAGAGAGTTAAAATAATTTGCAATTTATAATTCATAATTTATAATTATTTTCTACATTTGCACCCGAATTTGACCAACCTCTGGCGAGATCCGTGAATGTTGTTCTAATATAAAAACCATAATTTAAATTATCATGGCAGATTTATTAAAATTCGTTCAAGACGAATTCGTTGCTAGAAAAGATTTCCCAGATTTCGGAGCTGGAGACACAATTACTGTTTTCTACGAAATTAAAGAGGGTGAAAAAACAAGAACTCAGTTCTTTAAAGGAGTTGTGATTCAAAGAAGAGGTTCTGGTAACACAGAAACTTTTACTATTCGTAAAATGTCTGGAGCTGTTGGTGTTGAGCGTATCTTCCCAGTAAACTTACCAGCTTTACAAAAAATCGAAGTTAACAAGAAAGGTGCTGTACGTAGAGCTAGAATTTTCTACTTCAGACAACTTACTGGTAAAAAAGCTAAGATTAAAGATAAAAGAAGATAATCATTTATCAAAATGTTATAAAAAACTCGTTTCATATTGTTTGAAACGAGTTTTTTTTATGTTCTATTTCTACCGCTAACAAAACTGTAATTTTTTAATACCAAAATCATCGATTTAGCAATTTAATGAGCTCGAAATAACAATCTGTTAATTTCGTCTTTTCTCATCAAAACTCAACCGATTTCGTTGTGATTTTATTATATTTGCTCCGCTCATTTTGAGCCGAATATATCTTTGACATCGTTAACTCCTGACGATACGATTATAAAAAAAAAAGAAAATGAATAAATCAAAAATTTTTTACACCTTAACTGATGAGGCGCCGTTATTGGCAACTTACTCTCTTTTACCAATTGTACAAGCTTTTACAGCAACAGCTGGAATTGAAATCGAAACCAGAGATATTTCGCTGGCAGGAAGAATTTTATCAAATTTCCCAGAATCTTTGACTGATGCTCAAAAAACTGGAGATGCATTGGCAGAATTAGGTCAATTAGCAACTCAGCCAGAAGCTAACATTATCAAATTACCAAACATTTCTGCATCTGTACCGCAATTAAAAGCGGCTATTGCTGAATTACAATCACATGGATACAACGTACCAAATTTCCCAGAAGATCCACAAAACGATGCTGAAAAGGAAATTAAAGCAAAATATGCAAAAGTATTAGGTTCTGCTGTAAACCCAGTTTTACGTGAAGGAAACTCTGACCGTAGAGCTCCAAGAGCAGTTAAAAACTTTGCAAAAGCAAATCCACACTCTATGGGTGCTTGGTCTGCTGACTCAAAAACTAAAGTAGCTTCTATGACAAGCGGTGATTTTTACGGAAGTGAAAAATCATTGACTGTAAACGAAGCTAATGATGTAAAAATCGAATTTGTTGCTAAAGACGGAACTTCAACTGTTCTTAAAGCAAGTACTCCATTAAAAGCTGGAGAAATCATTGACAGCTCTGTTTTAAGCGTAAGCAAATTAAAAGCTTTTGCTGCTGATGCTATCGCTGATGCTAAAGCTGCAGGAGTTTTACTTTCTGTACACTTAAAAGCTACAATGATGAAAGTTTCTGATCCAATTATCTTTGGCGCTATCGTTGAAGTATATTTTGCAGATGTTTTCAAAAAATACGCTACTTTATTCGCTGAATTAAACGTTGATACAAGAAACGGTTTAGGTGATATCTATGCTAAAGTTGCTGGAAGACCTGAGCAAGCTGAGGTTGAAGCTGCTATCGCACAAGCAATCGAAAATGGTCCTGCTTTGGCAATGGTTAATTCTGATAAAGGAATTACAAACCTACACGTTCCATCTGACGTAATTGTTGACGCTTCTATGCCAGCAATGATCCGTACTTCTGGACAAATGTGGAACAAAGACGGAAAAGCACAAGATACATTTGCTGTTATTCCAGATCGTTCTTACGCTGGAGTTTATACTGCAACTATCGATTTCTGTAAAAAACACGGTGCTTTTGATCCTAAAACAATGGGAAGTGTTCCTAACGTTGGATTAATGGCTCAAAAAGCAGAAGAATACGGATCTCATGACAAAACTTTCCAAATGAAAGCTGACGGTGTTGTTCGTGTTGTTGATGCAAACGGAACTGTTTTAATGGAACAAAACGTTGAAGCTAATGACATTTTCAGAATGTGTCAGGCAAAAGACGCTCCAATTCAAGACTGGGTTAAATTGGCTGTAAACAGAGCTCGTTTATCTAGTACTCCTGCTGTTTTCTGGTTAGACGAAAACAGAGCACACGATAGAGAATTGATCGTAAAAGTTCAAAAATACCTTAAAGACTACGATACTACAAACTTAGATATCCGTATTTTAAACCCAGTTGCTGCTACAGAATTTACTTTAGACAGAATCATCAAAGGTTTAGATACTATCTCTGTAACTGGAAACGTTTTACGTGACTACTTAACAGATTTATTTCCAATCTTAGAATTAGGAACTTCTGCTAAAATGCTTTCTATCGTTCCTTTAATGAACGGTGGTGGATTGTTCGAAACTGGTGCTGGAGGATCTGCTCCTAAACACGTTGAGCAATTTACAGAAGAAGGATACTTACGTTGGGATTCATTAGGAGAATTTTTAGCTCTTGGTGCTTCTTTAGAGCATTTAGGACAAACTTTAGACAATTCTAAAGCAATTGTTTTATCTGAGACTTTAGATCAAGCTAATGATAAATTCTTAGCAAACGATAAATCTCCAGCTCGTAAAGTAGGTCAAATTGATAACCGTGGTTCTCACTTCTATTTAGCATTCTACTGGGCTCAAGCTTTGGCAGCTCAAACTAAAGATGCTGAATTGAAAGCTATCTTTACTCCAATCGCTGCTGAATTTGAAGCTAACGAAGCTAAAATCGATGCAGAATTAATTGGTGCTCAAGGAAAAGCGCAGAACATTGGCGGTTACTACCAACCAACTCCTGAATTGGTAAGCAAAGCAATGCGTCCAAGTGAAACTTTCAACGCTATTGTTGCTAAAATCAAATAAGCATTAATTTATTATGCTAAAAAAGAAGACAGTCCCAAAAAGACTGTCTTTTTTGTTTATATAAACTTGTTTTAATATATTAGTAAGGATTTTAGCCAAGTAAATCAAAATACCACAATAATGATTTCAAAAAAAATTAATCTAATAGTTGTATTAATCCTAACTGCCTATAATTCATTCTCCCAAGAAAAATTTACTTTAAGCGGAATCATTAGCGACAGCAAAAACAATGAAACTTTAATTGGAGTTAACATCTTTATTCCAGCCTTAAAAATAGGGACTACAACCAACGAATACGGCTTTTATTCTCTTTCTGCGCCAAAAGGAGAATACGAAATCGAAATCAGTTACATTGGCTATCAAACCATTCAGAAAAAGATTCTTTTAAATCAGAATACAAAAAGCAATTTCTCCATTAAAGAAGGCGGTGAAGAACTTCAAGAAGTCATTATTACAGAAAACAAAGGCAAAATAAATGTCAAATCTCCCGAAATGAGCGTGAATAAACTCTCCATTTCAACCATAAAAAAAATGCCTGTTGTTTTAGGAGAAGTTGACGTATTGAAATCTATTTTATTGCTTCCAGGCGTTACTAATGCAGGTGAAGGCGCTTCTGGGTTTAATGTCCGCGGAGGCGGTGCAGATCAGAATTTGATTCTTTTGGATGAAGCTACTATTTTCAATTCGTCTCACGTTTTCGGATTCTTTTCTGTTTTTAATCCTGATGCGATTAAAGATTTAAAATTATATAAAGGTGGAATTCCTGCGCGCTATGGCGGAAGAGCTTCTTCTGTTTTAGAAATTTACCAAAAAGACGGAAGCAGTAAAGATTTTCATATGAGTGGTGGAATCGGATTAATTTCAAGTCGCCTCTTGGCTGAAGGTCCGATTGTAAAAAACAAAGGTTCTTTTTTAATTGGCGGAAGAGCTTCTTACGCACATCTTTTTCTTAAACTCTCTGAAGAAAATAAAGATAACGCTGCTTATTTTTATGATTTAAATACCAAGTTAAATTACAAACTCAACGACAACAACAGTTTATACTTGTCTGGTTATTTTGGACGAGACGTTTTCAGATTAAACAAAAGCTTTACGAATACTTACGGAAATTCAACTTTAAACTTGAGATGGAATCATTTGTATTCTAATAAATTATTTTCCAATCTTTCTTTAATCTACAGCGATTATTATTACGGTTTAGATCTTGATTTTGTGGGATTCAATTGGGATTCAGGAATCAAAAATTATAACTTAAAATACGATTTCAAACATTACATTTCAGATAAACTAAAGCTGAATTATGGCGTAAACGGAATCTATTACGATTTTAATCCTGGAACTATAAAACCAACGGGAGATGATTCTGGCATCAATCCAGATCAATTGGATAAAAAATACGCTTTTGAACCTTCTGTTTATTTAGATGCAGAAAGTCAGCTTTCTAAAAAAATCACTATTGCCTATGGCTTACGCTACAGTTTATTTTATCGACTAGGCTCTTCTACAGTTAATTATTACGATAATAATGAAGCCGTAGTTTTTAATACCGATATGCAGATTTACGAGAAAGGCACGCCAACTTCAACACAATATTTTAGCAAAAATAAAGTCATTCAGAGCTATAATAATTTAGAACCGCGCTTTTCTATTTCTTACCAATTAAACGAAGATCAATCAATAAAAGCGAGTTACAATAGAATGGCGCAATATCTTCAATTAATTTCTAATACCTCATCTCCTACTCCGCTTGATGTTTGGATGCCGAGCGATAATTACATTAAACCTCAACTTGCAGATCAGGTTGCCGTTGGTTATTTTAGAAATATTTATAATGACGCTTATTCTTTAGAAGTAGAAACCTATTATAAAAAGATCCAAAACAGATTAGACTACATAGACGGCGCCGATTTAATTGCCAACAACGCCATCGAACAGGTTATTCTAAACGGTCAAATGCGTTCGTATGGTTTAGAGCTTATGATAAAGAAAAACAAAGGCCGCTTTAATGGCTGGATTTCGTACACGCTTTCAAGATCGGAACAGCAAACTCCAGGAAGAACACCCGAAGAAACTGGAATTAACAATGGAAAATGGTACGCCTCTGCTTATGATAAAACACATAATTTAGCGATTACTTCTGCTTATAATTTAAACGAAAAATGGTCATTTGGCGCTAACTTTGTATTGCAATCGGGTCAGCCAGTAACGTACCCGAACGGACAGTACGAATATTTAGGAATTGTAGTTCCAAGTTATGGTTTACGAAATGAAAACCGACTTCCTTCTTACAATCATTTGGATGTTTCAGCGACTTTAACGCCACGCAAAAACAAAGACAGAAATTGGAAAGGCGAATGGGTTTTCAGTATTTATAATCTGTACAATCGTATGAATGCGGCATCAATCAATTTCAGGCAAAATGTTGATACAGGTGTAAACGAAGCGGTGCGATTATCTATTTTCGGAATCGTTCCTGCGGTAAGCTATAATTTCAAATTCTAAAAAATCAGTTCAAAAACTAAAGATATATTTATGAGAAAATTAGTTTTTTTAATCGCATTTTTTGCCTCGCTGTTGTTTACAAGTTGCGAAGAAGTGGTAGATGTTGATTTAAACACTGCCTCTCCAAAATTGGTAATTGAAGCTTCTATAAATTGGGAAAAAGGCAGCACAGGAAAACAACAAGTTATCAAACTTTCTACCACAACAGGTTATTTTGAGACTCAAGTTCCTGTCGTTTCAAATGCTGTGGTTTATGTAACAAACAGCAAAAACCAAAAATTTAATTTTACTGAATTTAACAAGTCTGGACGCTATCTTTGCAATGATTTCAAACCTGAACTTAATGAAGAATATACTTTGACGATTATTAGCAAAGGAAATACCTATACGGCTTCAGAAGTTTTAAAATCAGTTGCTCCGATTACGCGAATCGAACAAAAAAATGATGGCGGTTTTACGGGTGAAGATATCGAAATAAAAGCTTATTTTATAGATCCCGCAGATGAAGACAATTTCTATTTGTTTAAATATGTTTATTCGAATAAAATAACTTCAAATTATTATGTTTCTGAAGATAAATTCTATCAGGGAAATGAAATTTTCAGCAGTGCCGTTGATGAAGATTTAAAAGCGGGAGACGAAATTGAAGTTACGCATTTCGGAATTTCTAAGCAATATTATAATTATATGAATATCTTAGTAAGCATCGCTGGGAGTAATGTTGGAGGGCCTTTTCAATCTCCGCCTGCAACCGTAAAAGGAAACATCATCAATACAACAGACAAAAACAATTATCCGCTAGGTTATTTCTCCTTAAGCGAAACCAGTACAAAAAAGTATCAAATTAAGTAATTATGCGACCTATAATCAAAAACTTAACCGAAAAAAAACTCGTTGGACATTCTATAGAAATGTCATTTATCGAGAACAAAACCTTTCAATTATGGAGTGGTTTTATGCCAAATCGAAAAGAAATAAAAAATACAATTGGCGCTAATTTATATTCTTTAGAAGTTTATAAAGAAAACCATTTTGATAATTTTGATCCTAATGAAAGCTTCAAAAAATGGGCTACCGTTGAGGTTTCCGATTATGCAACTATTCCAGAAGGAATGGAAACCTTAATTGTTCCTGATGGGCTATATGCCGTTTTTCTTCATTTAGGCCCAGCTACAGACGCGCACAAAACGTATCACTATATCTTTGCAGAATGGCTTCCAAATTCTGAATATACAGTAGACAACAGGCCGCATTTTGCTGTTATGAATGAAAAATATAAAAAAGACGATCCTGAATCTGAAGAAGAAATCTGGATTCCGATAAAAAGCAGAAATTAATTATGATTCTACAAACTTTAAAAACACTTTTCAATAGAGATTTAGACAAACTAAAATTCGAAATCGAATCTTACGAATTTGAAAAACAACTTTGGGCAATTGACAAAAATATTTCAAATTCAGCAGGAAATTTATGCCTTCATTTAATTGGAAATCTGAACACGTATATTGGCGCAGAAATAGGTAAAACGGGTTATGTGCGAAATCGTCCTTTAGAATTTTCATCAAAAGACATTTCAAAATCGGAACTGATTTCTAAAATTGAAAACACAATCGAAGTCGTAAACAACAGCTTAGATTCTTTAACAGAAACAGATTTAGAACAAATTTATCCTCAAATTGTTTTTGAAAAAGAAATGACAACGGGATTCTTCTTGGTTCATCTTTCAACGCATTTAGCGTATCATTTAGGGCAAATTAATTACCACAGAAGGCTTTTAGATTATTAAAAGATAACTTCTCAACATATGTAAATGTTTTAAAATTAGAATTGATAAACCTTTGTCCCATCAATTCTAATTTTAAAAACATGAAACATTTATTTTCCTTTCTACTACTTATTTTCGCGTTCCAAACAAAAGCGCAATCTTTCAAAAATCCCGAATCTTTATTCAACCCTGCGCCTTATGGTTTCAGCCATGCTTCTTCGGTAAAAACACCAGGCGAACTTATTTATATTTCAGGTCAAAGCGGCGGTTTAGGAAAACAGCATATTTTAAGTCCCGATTTTAGAACACAAGTCAAAACTGCGCTTGAAAATCTAACCGTCATTCTAAAAAGCTACGAACTAAAACCAGAAAATGTAATGAAAATCACAATTCTAATTGTTGACCATTCTTCAGAAAAACTAAAAATTTG
>NZ_JBHNPP010000013.1:0-152534 GCF_042436695.1 Flavobacterium sp. HJSW_4 | reverse complement strand
TTTCAAAGCGGGTGCAAAACTAAAACTTCTTTTTGTTTCCTGCAAGAAAAACTTAAAAAAAATTGAAGCTTTTTTTTTGCCTCATTTTTATAATCTTTCTTCCAATCTTTCAAAGAGCTCTACCCGTTTTGCGGAGTGCAAAGATAGCTCCTTTATTCGTATTTCCAAGCATCCGAAATGAGTTTTTTTGCTGTTTTTTTAAAACTTTTTCATAACTCACTGAAAACATTAAACTTGTATTTTAAAACCATTACACCTAATTAAGGATCTTTCCTACTTCATGAGTTTTTCAATAAACATATCGCATTACAAAAACATGAAAAACATTCTTTTTCCACAAAAAATAAAGGCAGGCAACTGAACAATTATCGAAATAACTCCATTTTTTATGGCAAAACAATGCGTAAAAAGATAGTTTGATTGCTCTACCGTTAAAAAATCGATTTTCAGATTATGAAACTTTCCCTCTTGGGTCATCAATATGCATTTTCAATATATCATAACGCACTCCTTCTCTATCAAGTATTCTTACTTCTCTAACCACTGTACTTAATGCGGTTAAAAATGTTTCCGAATTTTCATGACGTTCATATGCTTCTTGGTCTCTCCAGCCTTCCAAAAGATGAAAAGTATTTTCATCTGTCAAATCCTGTGAAAATGCATAATAAATACATCCTTCCAATTTATTCGCAGCAATCATTTCGGGAATAACTGCGTCTATAAAAATCTGTCTATCCTCCGGATGAACTTTATAGTAAGCACTTACTGTAATTTCCGTCGTTTGTGTTTTGTCGTGACTAGTAGAAGTTCCTACTTCAATATTTTTTTCCATTTCTTTTTATTTTTAGTTATTAAATCAATTCGATACTTATACCTTATATATAGGTAACAAAATCTTTAAAAGGTTTGCGTACTTTTTCATTCTTAAGATTCCAATCGTTCTCTACATCTCGATATCCTACAGCTAATAGCATTGAACTTCTAAGGCCTTTAGAACTCAGATCAAGAAACGCATCAAGACCCGCTGCGTCAAAACCTTCCATTGGTGTTGAATCAATCCCTTGAGATGCTGCAGCAATAATTGCCATGCCTAACGCTATGTTTGCTTGTTTTGCTGCGTGGTGAAAATTTTCCTCGATACTCATATTTCCAAAAAACTGTTTGGCAAAATTTCTCTGTCTTTCATAAGAAGATGATTCAGTATTTCGTTTTGAAACTAAATAATCAAAAACACCATCTATTCTTTTTTCTGTATATTGGTTCCAGACCGCGAAGATCAAAAGATGTGATGATTCAGTTACTGGAGCTTGATTCATTGCAATTGGCAGAATCTGCTTTTTAATTTCCGGATCGGTAACAACAATAATTTCATACGGCTGTAGTCCAATTCCTGAAGGAGCTAAGTGTGAAGCTTCTAAAATGATATCCATTTTGTTTTCTGGCACTTTCTCTCCCGTCATTCTTTTAGTTGCATACCTCCAGTTTAACAGTTCTATTATATTTTTCATTATTTCATTATTTTAAATTATAGTAATAAGATTCCTATCAGCTTGATTTACTTTACATTAAAAAAGTCCTAACTGACCTAAAAGCACTGTACCCGCACTATAACAATGGAAAGACTTTATTTTTCCGTTTTCAATTTTAAAAACATCACAACATGGTACTTCTATTTTTTTTCCAGTAGGATCAATTGTTCCTGATGAAAACTGAAGCGGTCCTTTATGAGTTCCGTTTAAAGATAGTTCTACCACTACAGTATTTTCATCATCTAATACATAAAGTTCATATAATTCTCTGTGCATATCTGGAAAAGCGGTTGCATAAACATCAACTGTCTTTCCGATATCTTCGCCATAATATTTAGTTCCTGCAGAGACATCCCAAAAATAGCCGTCATCTGCAAAAAGTTCTGTAAATGCTTTAGCATTCTGGCTTTCTGCCACACTGTAAAGTTTTCGGATTAATTTCTCGTTTTCTGAATTTAAATTCACAATTGAAGCTTTCATAATTATTCTTTTTAATGATTGTTTTGATTTGATTTCTAATTTTATAATGTTTGTTTCTTTTGAACATTACAAAGTTGCGTCTAATGCAAAACCTACACATTGATTAGAAATAAGTAAAAACTTGATCTAGATCAAGAGTTTAAAACAGAAATAAAAAAAGGAGCTTCAAGAGCTCCTTTTTTTATTAAATTATTCATTTATAAATACGACTAAATATTCTCTATGCTATTCCATTCTAAGCTATTATGATTTGATAATCCTTGCAATCTCTTTGTAGCCTAAACTTTCAGCATGCTGCAAAGGTGTTACGCCATCGTGATCTGGAATGTCCATTTTAGCGCCTGCATCTTTTAATATTTGAATAATTTCTTGGTTCCGTTTCCTAGTACAACGGCTTCCATCAATCCTGTCCATCCCAAACGATTAATATGGTTTATCGGAAAATCTTTTGTGTTTGCCAGCAGCCGCACTGTTTCTACGTGCCCACGTTCGCAAGCGGGAATTAAAGCAGAACCATTATATCGATTAAAAACATCAAAACGAGCCCCGTTGGCTAAAAATAATTTCAGCAATTCTATCTGTCCGCTTGCTCCAGCATATAAAAACGGACTATCTAAGTTATCTGCCTGTTGATTAACATCTGCACCGTATTTTACCAAAAGTTTCGCCATTTCAACATTTTTTCCATTCGTAGCAATAAGCAATAACGAACGTTTGCTTTTGTCGGCTGTATTAACTTTGGCGCCACTTATCAGTGCTTTTTCTACCGCATCAATATTATTTTCCTGAACGGCTTTTAAAATATCTTTTTCGTTCGTCATTTCTGTCGTTAGATTTTCTTTTGGTGAAGCCTGATAAGAGCTGAGCATCAAACCCAAGGCCAAAACAAGCAATTTCATTTTTTCCGATTTTAAATTAATAAACAATATTTCCTTTGTAAATCAATGATTTTACTGGTGAAATTCTCGAAACCGCTTCTGCAGAACAACTAGCATCAATTAAAACAATATCAGCATCATCACCTATTTTTGGCCATTGCTGCACGCCCTTATCATCTAAAGGAATCGGACCAGCTGTCGCTAATTTCAACATTCTAGACAAACCAAATTCTGAACTTTGCCCATATATCTGTGCAGCCACATTTGCTTTTTGCAATACACTTCCCGTTCCAAATGTGTTCCAATAATCTACGATACTGTCGTTACCAGTCATCACTGTTACGCCATGTTTCAGAAGAGTAGGAATAGGCATTGATCCACTAAGAGGAATAGTAGAGACAATCCCCACTTTTGCATCCGATAATTTTTCTGCGATGGCTTCCTGATTGTTTTTATCTAATGAAGCCAAAGCAAAAGCATGACTCACAAAAGTCTTTCCTTTTAAAACAGGATTTTCGTTTACTTTTTTAATCAAATATTCGATGGTATCTTGACCGGATTTTCCAGATTCATGCAAATGAATATCAATTCCTTTTTTATTGTCTAATGCCAACTGAACAGTTGTGTCCATTGTTTTTTCAATTGCACCGTCAACATTGGTAGGATCTAGACCGCCAATGAAATCGATATCCATTTTTGCAGCTTCTTTCATGTACGGCAATGAATCGGTATAATACAAACCGTGTTGCGGAAATGCAACCAATTCAGCACCAAAACTATCTTTTTTGTTTGCTAAAGCAATTTCTAGATTTTTTAGAGATTGTAATTTTGAAGTAGGTTCAATATTTACATGACTTCTTGCAAATGCAGACCCATTGGATTGCAATAGTTCAATTAGTTTTTCAGCTTTGTACGTTGAATTTTTGAGTAATTCGGGCATTATTTTCTGCTCTAACTCAATCATTCCTTTAATTCCTCCCGAACGACGCACTGCACGCCATTTTTCAGCATAAAGCGTTTTGTCCAAATGAATATGCATATCACGAAATGATGGCAGCATCAATAAACCTTTAGCATCTATCGCTTGAGATTTTGGCTGATTTGGTTTTATAGCCTTTATTTTCCCGTCGGCAATTTCTATCGTAAAAAGTTCTGTTTTTGTATCAATTACATTTTCTCCTTCATATTCAAATCCAGTTTCTAAACGGACATTTTTTAAGGTATAGCTATTTGCTTTTATTTTATTGCTTTGTTTATTTAATTCTTTATCAGCTGCATGTAAAACTCCTGGTAAAAGAGACAGTCCTGCAAAGCCTAATGCAGAGTTTCTAAGAAAATCCTTTCGGGATATCTTGTTATTGTCCATAATTTTCTTGATTTAATATAAAATCAAAGTTAATGATATAAATGCAGAGTATTATAAATTAAGACCATTTCAAAGTATACATTAAGCCAATTGATAGCTACTGAAACAATAAATCATAAAAAATATTCAACGGATGCAAACTCAATTATAGACATCTAATTGTACCTCCGTCTACCCTTAAAACTGCTCCACTAATATAATCGGCATAGGTACTACAAAGATAAGCTACCGCAGCAGCAATTTCCTCAGGATCACCGAATCTTCCAGCGTCATTTGGTATGAGTTCCTGAACAGCTTTATATTTGATTTCTTCCAGATCTGTTCCCCAATTGAACTTTGGTGCAGCATTAACCAGCCAATCTTCTACCATCGGGTTCATGATGGCGCCGGGAGAAACTACATTTGAAGTTATTCCCGAATCTTTTAATGATCTGGCCAGAGATACGGACATATTGTGTCTCGCGGCAAGGGTTGCATTATAATGTGGTTGCTCCTTAATAGGCTGGACTGCTAGTCCACCGCCGATATGAACTACTCTTCCCCAACCCAGTTTTTTCATCTGAGGCACAATGCGTTGCACCATTCTAACATAAGAAACAACATTATTATTGTAAATAGTTCCCCAGTCTTCCGCAGTGGCTTCTCCCCATGTCTTATGTGAAGTCTCGCCAGCATTATTAACTAAAATATTAATCCCTCCATTCTTAAGAGCCTGATCAGCAACAGCATCAGCGCCCTTATCTGTAGCCAGATCTCCTATGGCTAACTCTGCTGTTCCTCCCAAAGCAATAATCTCATCTCTAATTTTTCTTGCACGTTCTTCACTTCGTCCATGTATTATCACATGCGCGCCCTCTGTCGCTAAAAATTTGGATATTGCTTCTCCTAGTCCAGAACTTGAACCAGTAACAAGCGCTCTTTTTCCATTTAATTTTAAATCCATTGTTTTAATTTTTATTCTTAATAGTTTATTGTCTTGATGGCGCTTTGCCAAATGCTTTCTTATATGCATGAGAGAAGTGCGAGAGATCTACAAAACCGAGATCTAAATAAATCTCCGAAGGGCGATGTAGTTGCTGTTCAATAAGAAATCGTGCTTCTTCAAGTCTTTTTTTTACTAACCATCTGCTAGGCGTAACATCAAAAAGTGCAGCAAAATCTCTCTTAAATGCCGATAGACTTCTCCCTGTAAGAAAAGCAAATCTTTCTAGTGGAATATTATAACGGTAATGACCATTCATAAAAGCTTCCAAATCTAGTTTTCCTGGACTGTTGAATTCAAAAAGCATGTGTTTTAAATCAGGATCCAAATCTGCAAGAATCAGAATTAGCTCCTTCGTCTTTAGCCTAAGCATATCTGAATCCAGTTTTCCATTTTCATAATAGGGCATCATGGCACTAATGAAATTTTGCAGCATTTCATTATCTTTAACTAGCTTCACTGGCTCGCCACTATAATGGTCTGTGATTTTAATGTGGGATTCTTTAGCAATTTCCTGCAACGTATATTGATCAATATGAAATGCTAGAGATTTAAATCCAACAGATTCAGTCCGTTTAATGTATTTGGCTAGCTGATTGCGTTTAAAGAAACGGCAGTCTCCTGCTTTATAAGTAAATTTCTGGTCTCCTATCCATACCTCATGGCTGCCACTTATGATATAGCTGAAAATATGATCTGCTACAAATGCTTCGCCCTGCGGATCATTCCCTTGATAATGATTCCGTACAAACTTTGGTGATAAAAGCGGGGATTGTTTTTGAGTTTCTCCCATGATTTCTATTACATTTTTAGTACAACATTAATTCTGAGGCAAATTTCCGCATTAAAGCAATAATCAACTTGGCTGAAAAGTCCAATTTACTTTGTTTAAAAGTTCAAATGAAAAAATTATAATAGCTAAATCAATTCAATGCTGAATCAATTTGAATTTCTAAAAAGAAAATGATTTTCAAGAAGGCTTTCTTTCTAAAACAAATTCCTTAAAGAAAAGTTATATTTTATAATTTTTATCTTAAATGAATATTTTTTCATTTAACTTTACTACATGAGACCTTTAGACCCAGAAAAAAGAGAGAAAATTTTAAAGTCTGTATATGCGCTTACCGGCAAACAAGGATTGGCTAGCGTTAATATTTCAGGCATAAGCAAAACAGCTGGAATTGCCACTGGAACACTTTATACTTATTTCAAAAACAAGGAAGAGCTTGTACAACTGGCCTATGCAGCCGTGGAGGATAAAATGACGCAAGAAATGTATCGTGATTTTGATATAAATATGCCTATAAGACAATCGCTTAAGCAAATTTATATCAATATGCTCAACTACAGGCTAAAGAATTATGACGAAACCGTATTTATTGACCAATATGTACAGTCTCGATATATACAGATAAATTTCTCAAAACAGCTGGCTGAGTATGAAATACAAAATAAACCGCTATATGATCTTTTAGAAAAGGGACAACAAGAAGGAATTATTAAAGCATTAGACGCCATTATACTAATCAGTTTTTTTGATGGTGCAGTACGCTCGTGCTCTACGGGTATCATCCAAAAACTCTTTCCATTGAGCCAGCAGCTTATGGACGACTGTTTTGATATGGTATGGAGAGGAATGATCTAATGATTTAAATTTTAAATGAATAATTTTTCAATTAATAAATATTAATACTAAATATTATGAGCATTTTTAAAGATAAAACAATTGTAATTACTGGAGCAGCAATGGGATTAGGATTGGCAGCAAGCAAAGCCGTGGCAGTAAAAGGAGCTAATCTTTCTATTGTAGATTATAACGCCGAAGCACTTGAAAAGGCTAAAGCAGAAATCCTGTCAGTAGCGCCCGCTGCTAAAATCATAACTATAGTTGCCGACGTTTCAGACGAACAGGCAGTAAAAAATTATGTTGACAAAACAGTTGAGGAGTTTGGACGTATAGATGGACTATACAATAATGCAGGTATCGAAGGAAAACAAGCTTCTATAGTTGACTATGACATCAATATATTCAAAAAAGTAATTGACATCAATCTTATGGGAGTTTACTACGGGTTGAAATACGTGATTCCTGTAATGCAAAAACAAGGCGGAGGAAAAATTGTAAATGTTGCTTCTGTTGGCGGAATCAGAGGTGTTGTTAATCAGATGCCATATGTAGCGAGCAAGCATGCCGTTTCTGGTATGACCAAAAATGCCGCTATAGAATACGGTAAGGATGGAATATATACCAATGCAATTGCACCTGGAGCTATCCTGACTCCAATGGTTGCAGAAGCTTTCAAACAAGTAAATCCAGCCGACCCGAAAGCTGCAGAAACAACATACGCACAAAGAAATCCTACCAGACAACTTGGAAAACCTGAAGATGTAGGTAATCTTGTTGCTTTTTTACTTAGCGATGAATGCCAGTATGTAAATGGACAAACCATTGCAATTGATGGAGGAGAATCAAACCTTTATGGAAATTCATAAAACCAAAAAACTTTATTTAAAAGCGGATTAATAGTATATTCTTTAATCCGCTTTTTTTATTCTAATCAATGAAATAATAACTTAAAATCTTCTAAAAAAAAGTTTCCAATAAAGCGTACTGGATTAAGGCTTGTACTACAAGTTTTATAATAATTTTAAAAACAGGTAAAAATACTGTGCTGAAAATCAAATTATTATCCTAACTTTAGTCATATTTCTGAACAGATTACAATACTAAAAGATAAAGTATGAAAATAGGAATCATCGGCATTGGAAGCCTAACGCTAGAACTGGCGCAGAGAGCAGCGTCTGCGGGTTATGAAGTTCTAATAAACCATCCTCGCGGCAACTCCTTCATACAGCAAACCGCTGAAGGCATAATGAATGCAAAACTAGTTTCGTTGCAAGAAGCGGCTACGGGAGATATTGTCATACTTTTTGTTCCGAGAGATGATTTGGAAAAAACCATTGGCATGTTACCCGATATGGCTGGCAAAATCATCGTGCATACCAGCGGACTTATTTTCAATCCAAAACTTTTGGTATCTGGTATTACCAGTGCCCTTACTTTTCAGATTACAGCCTCACTACTTCCTGAAGCTTATGTGGTGAAGCTTTTCAGTCCGGTTATGTTGCAACCACAAAAAACCTCACTCATCACAAAAACGAAAGATGAGATCTATTTTGCAGGCAGTCATGTACCCTCAAAAAATAGCATCAAAACTTTTTTAAAAGACCTCGGTTTTGATCCTTTCGATCTTTCTTCAAGATTAAAATCTCAAAAATCTGTCGTTTTGCAAAAAAAGCATAGCTTGCTGAATGTCTGGTATCAGCACCATCATAAACCCAATTAATTTTCCGAATAAGACAAAGCAGAATTCAAAAATAACACTTGAAAATCCCTAATTATTAATTTAAGGATTTTCCTGTGTTGGAGTGCGATGTGTTCAAAGAATCTTTCTCTCTGGGCCTGCGATTTTCTGGACGTAGATTTTTAAGTTCGCTCTCTTCTGCAAAAGTGGCATCTTCTTTAAATTTACCCGTAGAAATTTCGAAATCATCTGCCGTACCAGTAATTTTCATCGGAATATTTATAAGCCCCATCGGTGGGAGACCTACACGAAATCCAACATTTATTTTGCCATCCATAGTAACTTGGCCTTCCAGTTTCGCTCTAAAACCTGCCATCTTCATGGTTGTCGGTGTTATGATCATTACATTATTTTTTATAGCTGAATGAATCGCAATTTTATTAAAAGTTGCTTTCTCCAAATCAGCGGCATCTGCTTTTTTGGCGACATGGTTTAAAAGCTTGAAATTTTTAAATTTAATATCTTCCAAAGTCAATGTTCCTTCACCTTCAATAGATTTTAAATCCATATCCATATTCTGATCGATACTTCCTCCTAGCTGATAATCAACCGATACCAAACCATAGGCATCTTTAGCCATACTAACCAATTCAGCAAAAATTGGAATCTCTGCATAAGCACGTTGGATATCAAAATTGCTGGCCTTAAAATTCGCGTTATATTTTGCCAAACGACGATGTTGCGCTTTATAATCGCCCGTCATTGCTATTTTAGTTCCTGCCATATTAAAAGCAGCTTCCGTTACCTGAACTTTACGATCATTAACAACCAGAGTTCCGATAAAATCTTTAATCTTATAAGTGTCAAATTGAAGATTATCGACTTTCGCTGCGATTTTTAAGTCGGCAGTGCTTGGAATTCTAATGACATAGTTTTTGTTTTTTTCAGTATTTTTAGGAACTGCATTTATAGATACAGAATCCTTTTTCTGTCCTGCCTCTTCCTCCGCTTTCTGGTCTGTATATTTTGCAATCATATCAAAAAACTCGTTTGCATCAATCTGATTACTTGAAAGATTAATATCGGCTTTAAGTTTTTCGTTGGACTGACGCAAATATTTTCGATTAAAAAGATATCGCAAAATGTTATGGATATAGCCATTTAATACGACATCCGATTTACCATAAGTAAGATTGAATTCTTCAAAACGCATCTTATCTTTAAAAAACTTAAAAGTTCCTTTAGAAATTTCAAAAGGCTCAGGAAACATGGTACTTTTAATTACTAAATTTCTAGCTTCTAGCTTACCGCCATTTTTAATATTCTCGTAATTTTTGGCATCTATATCTTTTTTAGAACCTTTGGCAATCAGATTGGTTTGGATAACTCCAGAAATGTTCATGTCTTTAATTGGGAATATCTGAGTTAGTTTACCAACATCTAATGTTCCCTGCGTTTTAATATTGTAAACCAAATCGTAGAGATTGCTAACTTCTCCCTGTACCTTAAAAGGCGAGCCTGCTAAAACAAATTCAGCCTGATGTAATTTTACATTTAAATCTTCTCCAGTACCCCTATCACTCGCTATCGCAGCATTTAGATTTATATTTTCAACTGGCATATTAGGAAATTTAAGCGATTTCAAATAGCCATTCTTAATACTTGCAACTGCTTTTGAAGATGGATATTTTTTCTGCTTACGGTTTAAAATTCCATGCATGCTTACCTTCAAGTTTAAATCTCCCTTAACTTCTAAACTGTCAAGAGGATAAAATTTATGCACTTCTGCTAAATTTATTTTAGACTCCAATTCTGTATCTACAGTAAAAGGATATAATTTATGAAGTTCGAAGCGCCCGCGAACAAAATTTCCTAAAGCTTCAGCATTTAAATTAGCTATTTTAGCCGAAACGTTTCCTAAAATACTGTCTTTAGCTGTTACTGTTAGATTTAGGCTAATATTTTCTACAGCATCTTTTTTCTTTATGTTTTTAACAAATCCATTTTTTAGACTAAGATTCAGCTGAAATTTAGGAATGCTTTTTATTATAGTATCAACTTTATTTAAACGCGGACTAAAACCTATCCCTCTTTCAAACACACCATCGGCATTTAAATCTAAAGCAACATCTCCGCGAATATCATTATCATTCAGGTTTAAGGCTTCCTTCAATTTTGCCAAATCTAAATCGGCTTTGACAACTGTTTTGATTTTTGGCGTTTTGAAACCTTCCGAATGAAAATTAATTGTAGTTTTCTTTTTATCAAGGTTAAACGAAAGATTGTCCAAATCAAACTTTAATTTATTGATGTCCAAATCTGTAACTTCCGCTTTGGCTGATATATTGATATCTTTTACTGGAACTTTAATTCTTTTATAAGCAATTGTTCCGTTATTAATCTGCAAATCAGCAGAAACAATTGGCTTCTCTGAAAGATCTTGCATGTATTTTCCGCGTGCAAAAATTCTAAAATCAATATTACCAGTGATTGCCATTTCTTCACGCCACTTATCGTAAGTCGGAGGTACAAGAGAAAGCATCTCTTCTAATGTAGAATTTTTAGACTGCATTCGAAGATCAAAATCATATCCTCCTTTTATAAACGCAAAATGTCCGTTAAAGGAGAACGGAAAATTTTTAATGCGAATAACATTTCGCTCAAACTTAAATTTAAGTGCTTTCGCATCTATATAAGTGATTATCTCAGCATTGACTGGTTTATTTCGAACATAATCAACACCATTTAAGCTAAAGTCAAATGATTTTATTTTTACATTAGAATCAAGATCAAATAAATCTGCGCTTAAATCACCTTTTCCTTTATAATTCAAATCCTGAACCTTAAACTTTAAAAGTGCGCTTTTGTCATTATATGATATATTAGTTTGTTTTATGACAACTCGCTTAATATTAAATTCCGTTTGTGTGGTATCAGAAACTTTTGAAGGCTTTAGAATATTAAAATTGGCATTCCCTTTTGCATCTATTTCAAGGTTTAAATCTGCTTCATCCAGATATACAGCATCCAAAACAATTTTGCCTTTCAGTAAACTGTAAAAATTTAACCCAGCAGATACTCTTCCCGCCTTTACAATGTTTGTTGCTTCAAACTGTTTCTTTTTGCTGACAATATTGACATTTTTAGCATAAATGGTTAATGCAGGAAAATGTTTGAAAACTGAAAGTCCAATCTGATCAAAACGCACTTTTGCATCCAATTTTTCATTGGCTATAGTTTCTAATTTAGCCGTTATTTCATCTTTGAAAACATACGGAACAATCGTTAGCACAATTATTAAAAGCAGAAATAAAGTCGAAATAACAATTGTAGCTTTCTTTAAGAACTTCTTGGTCATTTTTTTCTAATGGTATCGTTTTAAGATTTTAAAAATATAGATTTAACAGTCAATAAAAAATCTTGATTGACATATTAACTCAAAAATAACAATATATACCAAAAGATTTCTTTGCTAGTTTCTTTTTCAAAAATTTACTTAAACAAAACTATTTTTTTAATACATCAAAAGCCCCGGTATACCTCGGAGCTTTGATATTTTTTTTAAATATAAACTAGATTGATCTAATTTCTTTAAAACTAAATTTTAGTAATGATAAATTCAGATCTTCTGTTTTTTTGATGTTCTTCGTCTGTACAACTTGATTTTACAAGACCTTCGCACTCACAATTATTTAATAGTTGTGATTCGCCATAGCCTCTTCCCGTCAATCTGTCTCGGGTAATTCCATGCTTAACTAGCCATGCAATTGTCGATTTTACCCTTCTTTCTGATAAGGCCAAATTGTAGGCTTTCGTATTTCTACAATCAGTGTGAGAACGGATGTCTAAATGAACTTTTGGATATTGCTCTAACACAGCAAGAATTTTAAACATTTCTACCTCAGCATCTGAACGAATATCTGATTTATTGACATTAAAATGAATCATTTCTATACCCAAAGCCACGGCAATATTATCTCCTATAGTTACTTTTTGAGTCCCCGCAATCACCACATTTTCAGGCTTTATAGCTAAATCTACCTCATCCATTTCTTTTTCAGAACCTGTTGTAATTGTTTTTTCTGCAGTGCTGTAATCTTTCTTTTCTGTACGAACAGTGTAAATTGTTCCAGGTTCCAATACACCAAAATCATAATTGCCAGCAGCATCCGTTTTTACCGCTTTTATCAATTTCTGGTTAGAATCTGATAAAACCACATCTGCTCCAGCAATTAATTCTCCTGTTTTCTCATCCTTGACTTTTCCTTTTATTTTCTGATCAACCGCATTGATAAGCTCTTTGTCTTCTGTCAGCTTATAAATATCATCGCTTCCCAGACCTTTATCTCGATTGGAACTAAAAAAACCATGTTTTGAATCTGTATCAATCAAAAACGCAAAATCATCACTTGGACCATTTATAGGTTCTCCTACATTTTGCGGTTTACCAAATTTTCCTTCTCCTTTTGATTGTGCCACAAAAATGTCTAGTCCTCCTAAACCCGGATAACCATCAGAAGCAAAATAAAGTTCGTTTTTGGCACTTATAAAAGGAAATGTTTCTCTTCCTTCTGTATTTATTCCAGAACCTAAATTAACTGGATTTCCATAACTGTCATTCCCATTAATGTTTACTTTATAAATATCTGACTGTCCTAAGGTTCCAGGCATATTAGAAACAAAATATAATGTTTTCTCATCGGGACTTAAAGCTGGATGCGCTACACTGTATTCATTGCTATTAAATGGCAATTCTTTAATATTAATCCATTTGTTTCCCGATTTAGTTGCTTTATATAATTTTAACAGAACCATTTTTTTCTGATTCATACCTTTTTTACCATCCATGTAATTATTTCTCGTAAAATATACGGTCTGACCATCTTTTGTAAAGACAGGAGTCGATTCATTGTATTTTGTATTTAATGCATTACCGAATTTAGAAGGTTTTCCTAACGATCCATCGTTTTTCAATTCTGAAATATACAAATCAGTGCAGTTCTCACCAGTCCAATCGTTAACTTCATTTTTACCACGTGCAGAAGCAAAAACAATATTTTCGCCTAAAAATGCACTTCCATAATCTGATTTATCAGAATTAATTCCTGCATTAGCAATAGTATATCTCCCTGAATTCTTTTTGATTATATCCCGATAATTTTTTTGCTCCTGTGCCATCAACGCTCTCTTATCCTGCTTGTCCATTTTATAGAACGTGCTTAAAAGCTCGTCTGCTTTGGCATAATCCATATTTGCCTTAAGAGATTGCGCATAACGGTAATAGTATTCTGCTTCTTTAGCCTCCGGCATCAGAAACAGCTCTGCGTACCATTTGGATGCATTTGCATAATCTGCCTGAAAATAATAGGCATTACCTAACTTCTTAAGCATATCTGCGGATTTATAGCCACGGTTAAATACCTTTTCGTAAATTTTAACGGCGTCTACATAAGCGCATTTTTCATAATCCTTATTTCCTTGTTTCATCTGGACATCCTGCCCATAAGAACCATACGATAATAAAACTGCCGATGCTAAATATTTTATTGCTTTTTTCATATTGCTATACTATTTTAGAAGAATCGTGGCGTAATCATGCCTCCTGCTTTTTTAACTAATTCAAATCTCAAAAACAATTCATGAGAACCCGAATTGTAATGAGTCAGATTAGTGGTTTCATGATCATATCCATATCCGATAAACATTCCTTTGGTAACCTGAAAACCAGCCATTGCACTAACCGCCGCTCCCCATCTCCAAGATCCTCCTACAACGAATTTTTCATTGAACATAAAGTTTCCAGATAAATCAAGTTGTAAAGGAGCTCCTTGAGTCGCTTTTAATAAAAAAGCCGGTTTAAACTGAACACTTGGCGAAAGGTCGAAGACATGCCCTCCGATTAAATAGAGATGCATTTTATCCAGATACACGGCACGATCGTTATCAGCATATTTTGATGTCTGTAAAAAGGCTGGTACAGATAACCCAAAATAGGTGTTATGTGAGTACAGATAAACACCAGCCCCAATATTTGGACTGAAGTCATTATTTACAGATGTCAAATTCGCATCTGATTGATCATAAATATGTAATTTACCTGTGTCAAGACTAAATAGATTGGCTGACCCTTTTATTCCAAATGACAGATCATAAAAGGTCGATACTGGAATTGTATAAGAAAGGTCTGCTGAAATAGTATTGTTGTTTGTAGGCCCAATTCGATCGCCCACAAATGATACTCCTACCCCAAGACCTGAATAACCGATAGGTGAATTCAAAGCAAATGTATTAGTAACAGGTGCTCCATCAAGACCTACCCATTGATTTCTGTGCAATCCAAATACGCTTAGCACTCCTCTGCTTCCTGCGTACGCAGGGTTGACATTGGCAGTATTATACATATACTGGGTAAATTGCGAATCTTGCTGTGCAAACATCACTACACTAGCAAAAAATAGCAATGTCATTAAAAAAATCTTCTTCATTTCTCTTTCATTAAATTTTAATATGATGCTAATTCAATGGGGCCTTTTCAGCCCCATCGAATATTGCTTATTTATTATCTGCTTAGATATATATATCCAGATTTCTCTCCTGCATTTCCTTTCGTATCCGAATATCTCAAGATGTAGAAATATGTTCCTGTAGGCAAACCTGCTCCCTGATCAACAGTAGCTCTTCCTTCTGAAACCCCAGTGAAGTAATTACCATTCTGACCATAATTCTCAGTTGCATAAACCTTAACTCCCCAACGATTGTAAACCTCAAGAGAGTTGTTTTCATAAGCATCCAATCCTTTGATTTTAAGAACATCATTGATGCCATCTCCATTTGGTGTAAGAGCATTAAAAACTTCTATGCTATTTGCTCCTACTACTTTACAGTCTCTCTTTGAGTAAGCAGGGCTTTGAGTAACCGTTACGTGTTCCTGTTTTGAATCACACATATCCAAAGGATCTGTTTCGTCTTTAATCTCTGTTCCGTCTATTACTCCATCTCCATCTGTATCAGGATTCAACGGGTCAGTTCCCTTAATGATTTCCTCGCCATCAGATAAACCGTCTCCATCTGTATCTGGGTTCAGAGGATCTGTTCCTTTAATAACTTCTTCTCCATTTGTCAATCCATCATTATCACAATCTCCAGCATTCCAAGACGCACTTGGCGCTAAAGTGATGTGAGCTGGATTGAATGAACATCCATCTTTTGGATCAGTTACGTCTGTAACTTCTGTTCCGTCCGGCACTCCGTCTCCATCTGTGTCAGGATTCAATGGATCTGTTCCGTTAGTGATTTCTTTACCGTTTGTCAGTCCGTCGTTGTCACAATCTCCAGCATTCCAAGAAGCGCTTGGCGGTAAAGTGATATGAGCAGGATTAAATGAACATTCTCCTTTTGGATCTGTTCCGTCTGTAACTTCCGTTCCATCTTTTACTCCGTCTCCGTCCGTGTCAGGATTCAATGGGTCTGTTCCTTTGATGATTTCTTCTCCATCAGATAAACCATCTCCGTCTGTATCTGGGTTTAGCGGATCCGTTCCTTTTATAACTTCTTCTCCATCAGGCAAACCGTCTCCGTCAGTATCAGGGTTCAGTGGATCTGTTCCTTTAATAACTTCTTCTCCATTTGTCAATCCGTCGTTGTCACAATCTCCTGCATTCCAAGAAGCGCTTGGCGGTAAAGTGATATGAGCAGGATTAAATGAACATTCTCCTTTTGGATCTGTTCCGTCTGTGACTTCTGTTCCGTCTTTTACTCCGTCTCCGTCCGTGTCAGGATTCAATGGGTCTGTTCCTTTGATGATTTCTTCTCCATCAGATAAACCGTCTCCGTCTGTATCTGGGTTCAGTGGATCTGTTCCTTTAGTGATTTCTTCACCATCTGATAAACCGTCTCCATCCGTATCAGGGTTAAGCGGATCTGTTCCTTTAATAACTTCTTCTCCATTTGTCAATCCGTCGTTGTCACAATCTCCTGCATTCCAAGAAGCGCTTGGCGGTAAAGTGATATGAGCAGGATTAAATGAACATCCATCTTTTGGATCTGTTCCGTCTGTAACTTCCGTTCCGTCTTTTACTCCGTCTCCGTCTGTGTCAGGATTCAATGGATCTGTTCCCTTAATGATTTCTTCTCCATCAGACAAACCGTCTCCGTCTGTATCAGGATTCAGTGGATCTGTTCCTTTAGTGATTTCTTCTCCATCTGATAAACCGTCTCCATCTGTATCTGGGTTAAGCGGATCTGTTCCTTTAATAACTTCTTCACCGTTTGTCAGTCCGTCGTTGTCACAATCTCCAGCATTCCAAGATGCGCTTGGAGGTAAAGTGATATGAGCAGGATTAAATGAACATTCTTCTTTTGGATCTGTTCCGTCTGTAACTTCCGTTCCGTCTTTTACTCCATCTCCATCAGTATCAGGATTCAATGGATCGGTTCCTTTGATGATTTCTTCTCCATCAGACAACCCGTCTCCATCTGTGTCTGGATTCAATGGATCTGTTCCTCTAGTGATTTCTTCTCCATCAGGCAAACCGTCTCCATCAGTATCAGGATTAAGCGGATCTGTTCCTTTAGTGATTTCTTCACCATTTGTCAATCCATCATTGTCACAGTCTCCAGCATTCCAAGATGCGCTTGGCGATAAAGTGATATGCGCTGGAACAAATGAACATCCATCTTTTGGATCTGTTCCGTCTGTAACTTCAGTTCCGTCTTTTACTCCGTCTCCGTCTGTGTCTGGATTCAATGGATCTGTTCCTTTGATGATTTCTTCTCCATCAGATAAACCATCTCCGTCTGTATCTGGATTCAGTGGATCTGTTCCTTTAGTGATTTCTTCACCATCTGATAAACCGTCTCCATCCGTATCTGGGTTAAGCGGATCTGTTCCTTTGATAACTTCCTCTCCATTAGTCAATCCGTCGTTGTCACAGTCTCCGGCATTCCAAGAAGCGCTTGGCAGTAATGTGATATGAGCTGGGTCATAAGAACATCCGTCTGTTGGACTAGTTCCATCTGTGACTTCTGCCCCGTCTTTTACTCCGTCTCCATCTGTATCAGGATTCAATGGATCGGTTCCTTTAGCAATTTCTTCACCATCAGATAAACCGTCTCCATCAGTATCAGGATTATTTGGATCAGTTCCTTTTATAACTTCTTCTCCATTTGTTAATCCGTCGTTATCACAATCTAATGCGTTCCATTCTGGACTATTTATAACTAAATCATTAATTATCACTGTATCTGTAGCAGTACAGCCGTTAGCATTTGTTACTGTTACTGTATAAGTACCTGGTAATCCAGTTATAACTCCAGTTCCAGAAAGATTTACTCCTGTATTAGGTGCAATTGTGTAAGTAAGTGCTGGGTCAAAATTTGTAATCGTAACACTTCCTTCTTTTACTGTACAAGTTGGCAACACATAACTTCCAAATACTGGAGTTGGTGCTGCTGGTTTTACTGTAATTTTCAAAGTTCCGGTAGTACAAGCAGGAACAGGATTTGAACTATTGTCCTGAACAGTATATTTCACCTCAACAACTTCATTATCCATAAGTACAGCACCTACTTTAGGTACTATTGTTATTGATGGATCTGTTCCATTAAATGACAATGTGAAACGTGCATTATCTGCCGAATTAACAAACTGTGCATCGGTTATTTTTAAACTGTCATTATCTGCATCTGTATCATTAGCTAATACATTTGCTGATGCAGTGGTAAAATCTTTACATACAGAAATAGTGTCATCAACAGCTACAGGAGCATTGTTGGTAATTGCAGGACACACATCCGGACCGGTTACCCCTATAGAAAAGTTAAGTGCATAAGCAGGCTCAGAAGATGTCATGGTTGGAGAGGCTACTGCATTACTATTATAACCTGAAGCATCAAACGGAGCATCTGGATTTGCAATCGCACCAATATAACCGTATCCATTTTGTAAAACATATATTTTACCATCAGGCCCTAAACGAAGATCTCCGTTAGATGTACGAGTTGACGCTGTACGTACCGGATCACTCCAGATTTTAGTTGTCAAGTCTAACTGTTTTATTCTTTGTCCTGATTGCAGGATTGATGCGAACAAGTATCGATCACTTGGCGAAAACTCAACCCCATAAGGATCAGGTGATCCGATATCAATTGCGCTGTTAAGCGTAAGAATACCTGTTGTGTTATTAAAATCAAATAACTGTACAACAGAATTTGCTGCTTTTATACGCGGATCGGTGATCATTGCCAGCTGTGTATTGCTGTGGTTTCTCTTTAATATAAAGCTAAAAATGCTTCTTCCATTTGCAGATAACGGTAATGTTGATGCTGGCACAGCCTCAACTGTTCCGTTAGCCACTTTACGAACATACATTTTCTCGTCTTCCCTCTTATAATACACCAGCCAATATTGATCACTGCTACCTTTGACAGGTATCAATTCTGTACTTTCTGACATACCCGATCCCTCGATAACGGTTGGAGCGCTTAAACTTCCATTTCCGTTATTGGCTGCCATGTCAATAGTATAATAGCTTAATGTTATTCCAGAAACATTCGATGGGTAAGACACATTATTTTCTGTGAAAAGCATATACTTGCTGTTCCCAATATAACAGGCGCTTAAACCATCAGCACTTGAATAAGTACCTAGATAACTGCCAATTTTTGTACCGTTTCCGTTATAAACAGAACCATTTGCCACACTAAAAATCACTTTACTGTTCCCTTTATCACAGGTAGGACAAGCTACAGTAACAGTTAAACCACTCTCTCCAACTCCTCCGCCAACACGATTTTCGACAACAGGTGTTTTAACTCCCGTACCGTCATCTACAAAGTGAAGCTGTTTGCCATTGTTAAAACCAAATGCAAAATAATCATCTGTAAATAAACTGCAGGTCTTAGCAATAATTGCTACACTTGCCGAAGCTGCTGAAGTACAGTTTGAAGTACCATCGGTAACTGTAACTGTATAAATTCCAGGAGGCGCAGTTACAACTCCGCTTCCTGATACTGTTACTCCAATTGATGGCGTAATTGTATAACTATAAGCTGCATTATAATTGCTAATTGTAAAACTTCCCGTTTGTATATTATCAGTAGGTTGTATTATATTGCTTAATAAAGCAACACCAGGAGGTGTACAAGTACTTTTTGTATAATAAGCCAATTCGTCTGTAGCCGAAGTTGCAAAAGCTGTATATACTTTAGAATTTGTTTTCCCTGTAGCTATAACACTTCCTGTAGTTAGTGAGCCATCGCTACTTGCTGAAGATGTGTTCACCTGCCAAGGCGATTGTGAAGCTAAGTCTCCAGTACTATTATTAGTTAAGTTACTATAACGAGTAATATAATTCCAGCTTTCATTAAAACCAGCTGAATCTGTTGTATCATTGTGCTGTAAAGTAACGGTGCTGTTACCAGTCGCATTATCAGCATAGATGTTCCAAGTGCGGTCTATACCTGCTAAAACAGCTGATTCTGCTGAAGCACTTCCTGCATAATTAGCAACACTTACGTGAATACCATTGGCAGTCGTGTTATTAACCGATGCCGGCGTATAATCATTATCGGCAATACCTACAGGGAAAGTAAATGCTCCTGTATAGTTTTCTTTTACCAAATGACCTCCTGCAGGCAAAGCTGTTACTACATAATTATTATTCTCATTATAATTTGTAATAGTTGCATCTGCAGTCAGGTGCATATCTTCTGAATCTAAATAAAGATTTCCAGTCGTTGCCACTGTAAAGTTTACATTTGTTCCTACACGGGCATCTGTGTTTATCAATTTCACCCCTTTAGGGTTGTTGATGGTAATTGAGGTCAAGGTATTATTATCACCTTGTGCCGGACTCCATCCGCAGTCTAAAGTCTGCTGTCCCAAATCACCATAATTTGGGTTATTTTGCTGGAATACAATAGTACCTGTACCACCGCTTCCTAACTTAATAGTAGCTCTGTCTGTACTAACACTGTAAACCTGAGCACCTGGTTCCATTTTGAATTTCACTCCATAAAAAAGGATGCGCGCTCCGTCCTGTATATACAGTTTCGCATTGGGACCAAGGGTAACATTACCATACCATTGCTCGTTCTGGCCTACAGAAACCTGATATGTCCCGTTTATGTATTTTGGGTTGCCTTGAGCCTGTGTTTGGTATCCACCACCAAGCAGGAGGAATACCCACAACAATAGGTACAAGAGTTTATATTTTTTTTTCATTTACTTATTTTTTATCGTCTGAATATCGTTTCCCGTTATTCAAACTAATTATTTAATAGGGATTTGCTATATTTCAAAGCGAAGTCAATGAAAAGAAAGTCAAAACTCAAAGTGATCAATAATGATCATTTTTTGACTTTACATTCACTTATTAGAATACTATCATAAGTGCTCCTGCAGCTGTACGATAAACAGAACCTACTGTAAGACCACCTGCTGTTGCCGCAGCGTTGTCAGCATATACAGGTACTTTAGCAATATTTAGACGAAGTATAACGTTCGCATCTGGGGCAATTCCTAGACCGACACGCCCATCAGTTTGTGCAGTCTTATTTGCATCAGCTCCAAATATGACATTCCCTATATTAATCTGATTGCTGTTTACTGCTGGATTATTAGTCCTATCTAATACATTTATGCTATTACCAATAACGATATTGTTTGTTGCACCAGCTCCAAATCCATTAGGACTTACTTTATAACCGATTGTTGTGTTATAATTTCCCGTACCAGCAGTATTGCCGTTTGCACTGATACCGATAGCAATGTTTCCATTTCCAACCTTTTGAGTACTAAGCGCCTGTTTTCCTAAAGCAATATTCTCACTGCCAGAATTATTTTGACCTAACGAAATATTTCCCATCGCAATATTATCATTACCCGTAAATGGAGCAGTATTAAGGTTTCCTTCTAGAGCTGACCTACCTATGGCAATGTTATTGTTACCTTCATTACCATATGTAAGATTCATTGCATACGCTCCAACAGCAACATTACTTGATCCTTTAGTATTATTTTGCATTGTCATAATTCCAATCGCAACATTAGAAATTCCTGTGTTTGCATTTGAATACAGCGCTTGATAACCAACAGCTACGTTGTTAACTTTTTGTCCACCCCCTCTACCAATGGTAAGTCCATTAATAGAAGCATCTCCTTGTGCAACAGTAAAATAAGCTGGTGTTGCCTTAAGTGTCGCATCATCCCAAGCAACATCACCATTTGTTTTTGTTCCTACCAAAGTACGTCCCATAACATATACATTATCAGTATTATTAAGAGCTCCGACATTAGTAGCTTGGCTATACCAAGGCTCGTTACTAACAGGAGCAGCGGCAGCATCAGCCATTCTTACCCATTTTGTACCATCATTATAGTAATAACCTGGGGTAACTGCTGTTGCACCACTACCATTGGTCGCAGTATTATAAACTGTCATAGCATTTACTATAGTTCCATCCAATCCCCATACATCAGTTGCCGTCAAAGCAACACGAGGAAGCAGCAAACCTTTTGTACCGCCGTTATCACCTAATTGTAAATATGCACCAGAATCAACTGAACCTTCAGCTCCGCCAATTTTGGTTTGAGCATTAACTCCGTTGTAACTGAAACAAATTGCTGCAAACATCACTGCTTTTAATAGTAGATTTTTTTTATTCATTACTTTATTATTGATTATTAATTTTCTCTTAAACTCCACTAAACGACTGATCATTAATGAATTTTATGCAAAATTAATCTCGCTCTTTTTAAATTTCTGTAGACGAAAAAACTCAATAAGTGTAGTATTAGTTCTACCAACAAAAAGACTTTAGCTTTTGTCTTTTTAAGTCCTGATTAATTTCAATGCAAAAGCAGACTGCCTATTAATCATTCAATTGCTTCCATACAGTACCGTTCCAACCATAGAAATTATAGCCTAAGAAAATAATAGTACCCGCTCCCCCTACAGGCACAGGTGTTGTAGCGCCATTTGTTATTCCTGTATAACCTCCATCAGAAACTTTAATAGCACCAGCTACATCCAATTTTTCTTTAGGAGTTATTGTTCCAATACCAATTTTACCTGCTGGCGCTGATTCAGTTCCTGATAACCCTAAACCAAAAATGGCACCGCCAATATTTAACTGGTTAGACCCATTGTTTCCACCGCCTTTGTGATCGGCAAGCTCTTGTCCAGCTCCAATAACAATATTATTATCACCACTTAAGTGAGCAGATCCAGCATTAAAACCTATTGCAACATTATTATGAGCTAATGTTCCGGCGGAAAATACATTGTTACCCACGAATGTATTGGAGTTAGAACCTGGTTCAATCTTCTTACCCGCATAATGACCTACAATAACATTATCATCGCCAGTAGAATTAGGGAAGTTCATTATATTGTTTCCAATAAGCAAGTTCTTGTTACCTGAGACTACTGTTTTACCCGTATATCTTCCTATCCCTATATTTTCGGCACCGCCATTCAGAGAAGAGAAAACGTTACGACCCAGCCCTGTATTAGCGTCACTTGAAACAACTGGTGCTGAACCATTGTTTCCAATTAACACATTATTACCTACTGCTGTATTTTCGCTACCCTCTATGTTAGCAAGAGCATAATACCCTATCGCAGTACTGGTTGCCGGTGCTACAGCATTAAAAAGCGCAAAGTTTCCTATAGCCGTATTAAAAGCACCACCAGTATTAGCGTTAAGAGCATTATAACCCACTGCAGTATTAGAACTTTGAACAGTGTTAGCAGCAAGTGCACCTACCCCAATTGCTGTATTGAATTTACCGGTAGTATTGTTAAACAAAGCACCTGCACCTACTACAGTATTAGTAGCTACTTTTCCACCACCTCTTCCTACTGTAAGTCCATAAATAGAAGCATCACCACCTTCAACTGTAAGCTGACCTAAAGTGCTATTTTTAGCCACAACTCCATCTGTTTTTGTACCCACCAAAGTACGTCCCATCATATATACATTATCAGTATTGTTAAGTGCTCCGGCATCAGTAGTTTGGCTAAACCATGGCTCATTATTTACAGGGGCAGTGACAGCCGCCGCATCAGCCATTCTTACCCATTTTGTACCATCATTATAGTAATAACCTGGACTAACTGTGGTTCCACCACTACCAGCGGTTGCGGTATTATAAACTGTCATACCATTTATTATAGTTCCATCCAATCCCCATACATTAGTTGCCGTCAAAGCAACACGAGGAAGCAGCAAACCTTTTGTACCGCCGTTATCACCTAATTGTAAATAGGCACCAGAATCAACTGCACCTTCAATTCCTCCTATTTTGGTTTGGGCACTTGCTCCGTTGTAACTAAAACAAGCAGCTACAAACAACACTGTTTTTAACAATAGTTTTTTTTTATTCATAAACTTTTAATTTATTATTGATTTTTTTGTTATAATCCACTAAAGGATTGATCATTAATGAATTTCAAAAATAATCTCACTCATTTTAAATTTCTGTAGATGAAAAAACTTGTGAATTGTAGTGTTATTTTTACAAATATTTTGTTTTAATTTTTGTGTATTTTAGAGAATTACAATTCTTCTTGATATTAGAATAAATTCAAATTTTGTTTATTCCAACTTGGGATGAATTCCATATAGGCTGTAGTTTGGCTTATGGGATATTTTAAAACTTGAGGGTGCTCTTAAGAATTCTCATCTATTAATTTCAAAAAAATTAAACTAAGCTTAATTTCCTTTATAAGCTTTTAACAAAAAAGGTCCAGCTTAAAAGCTGGACCTTTTATATTTTAAAACTGTATTTTAAGAATGCCTCAATTATTATATTCGCATTAAATCTATTTTTATACTTTCTTAAGCTTCTTTAAAATAATATAGATGAAAAAGGCTAATTAATGATGAAAGATTATTGATATCCAATTTCTCAAACACCCTATTTTTATAAGTGCTTACAGTTGTTTTCTTAATGTTTAACGTTTCTGCAATTTTACTGCTCGATACTCCTTGCACAAGCAATTTAGCGATTTCTATTTCACGGTTAGAAAGGATTTCTAGCGGATTTAGAGGTTTCTTTAAAATGAAAGAATCCATGATTTTATTTTGAATATTCTTACTCACATATTTCCCATTTGTGATCACTGAATTCACTGCATATTTAATCTCTTCTTCTGTACTTAATTTTTGCAAATAACCATTTGCGCCAACATTCAAATAGCGCATTGCGTACATCTCTTCGTCATAAGCCGAAAAAATCAAAATCTTAATATTGGGCTGTAATTTTTTTATAGTCGGAATTATATTTAGACTTGTTCCGTCTGGAAAATTAATATCCAATAAAAGCAAATTGATTTTTTCTTGATTCACTAATTTTAAGATTTCTAAAAAACTGCCTGTCTGCAACACTTTTGCTTCAGGATATGTATCATTAAGCAAAAAGCTGACTCCTTGCCTTACCATACTGTGGTCATCGGCCACTACGAATGTCATGCTAGTTTCCATTCTTTTTAAATTAAATTATTAAATGAATGCTGTTACAGCAGCAGCCTTAAACTATTACACAATAAAAATATTAACCGTTTCTCTTATTTGTCTCTATTTATGCTGTCATAAAAGGAGACCCCATCAATCCATTATCCAAACTGATTAAAGAACCGTTTTTACATTTTTTAAGACAAACCTTAAAGGTCACTGTTGTCCCTTCATTTATTTGGCTTTTGACACCTATATCCCCTTTAAACAATTCAACGAGTTCTTTGCATAAATTTAAACCTAAACCAAGCCCTAGGTTATGAACTTTTTCTGATACTTCTCCCTGATAAAATTCTTTAAAAACATTTTCGACATCGACTTCAGACATTCCTATTCCGTTATCTTTTACTTTGACCTCAAGTTGATATTCATCTGGAGTAAGATCTGTGCAAAATGCCGAAACCTCAATTTCTCCGTTTTCTGTAAACTTATTTGCATTTCCTACAATATTGTAGAAAAGCTCGTGTATTTTTACAGAATCGCTATAAACAGTTGCTTCAGCTGGAATATTCAAATTGAGTTTGAGCTTGTTTCCACTATTTTCAACGAAATTTTTTAATCCATCTAAAATCTGAACCAATTCTCTTTCAAGTTTAAAAGAGTTCTTATTGAGTTTCATTTTTTTATCTTCACTTTTAGCAAAACTCAATACTTGATTTGTTATTAACGAAATTGAATTTGTCGTAAACTGTATCGATTTTATGGAATCTCTTAATTCTGTATCTTTTATCCTTTTATTTATCGCATTACAATAAAGCGATACAATATTAAGAGGAGATCGTATCTCGTGGCTGATCATCCCCACAATTCTATCCTTAAATTTTAAATTGTTTAAGGCCATTTTTTGAGTATTCTCTAAATGTTCTTCGTATTTAAAAGTTATTCTTGTAAAAAATATGAGCAAAATCGATAGGGCAAGCACTAAAGCCAATAGGCCTTTTCTCATAATTTTACCCAAGCTCTGCTGCCTTTCAATTTGCAGTTGTTCTTTATTTTCTAACAGATTTATAGCAGTATTGTATTTTTCTAATAATGCATTTCTATCAATAAGCAATTCCTTAAATTGTGACTGCATCATTAAATGATTATTTTTAAGCAACTGAATTTCCTCATTTAATTTTAAAAGCTCAGCCTGATAAAACTCTGCATTTCTATGGGCATTAAAAAGATTCTGTTTTTTATTTAAAACTGATGTAAACGTAGAAGTTTGAGCAATTGATTGATTTGAAAAATTATGCTTTAAAACAATATTACTATTATCTTGCTGTTCTGCATTAAACTTGTCCCAGGCCTTATTATTTGAATATTTTGTCTGAATGGATAATTTTACGCTTTTCTCTATATCTCTTAACTTAGAATCAATTACAATTTCATTGTAAAGTATTGACAGCAATACGATTTGCATGACAATAATGCTTGCCAATAAAACAAAGTGCAATAATTTTCTATGCCTTAATCCAAATCTCTTTAATCGAAACATCGTTTTTTAGTATTGCTATATTTCACTTATTGCAACTCTAACGCACAAAATGAAATATAATTAATAACCCAACTAACTTTATAATTTCTTACGCTATCAAAAAATTACATCCTTCAAATAAATTTATAGTAGCAAAAATAAGATCATCCGTTTTTTGTTTTTGTAGAACATATATTCTTTGTTATGTAGAATTTGCACTACAAAGGCAAAGCAAAATCTATTTTTATAAATTCACATTTAATATTAACGTTGCAAAGCTACATGCCAAAAAACATAAGAAACGGATAATTAAGACTTTAAAACATGAAAAAAAGCTTAATTGCAAATGGAAGTTTTGTACCAGAATATTTTAATCTGTACTGAAGTTGGAGAGCTAATAAAAAATTTTATAGACTGCGGAAGTGTAATAAAAATTAAAAAAAGAAAACTTTCAGCTTTAGGATACCAAAACGAAACAATTCGGTAATATGAAGATTAGTCGAATTAAAGAAAGGACCACAAAATTTTACTGGAACCTCACTAATCCATCATATAGAGTAGATTTTAGAATAAAAATGCCTTTATTTCGTTCTCATTGCTCTAATCAGTTTTGCATTTCTCCTGTCTGCTCTTGAATTCTGAAGTGATACCAAAGCCCATATAGCAGCAGGAATCCATCCTATCAGTGTGATCTGAAGAATAAGACACAGCAGCGCAGTTAGAAGTTTTCCTCTTAGCAAAAAAGAAAGTGAGGGAAAAAATATAGCAATTAAGGTCATCATAGTTTTTAGTTTTAAAGTGTTACAATTAAATGGTGATTGAATTTAAAGTCCTCTCTAAAACATTAGTCGATAAAGAATCTGTTTTGTTTCAAAAAAACAATATTAAATAACACACAATAAAGAAACGCTCCTTAATTTGGCATAGGAAAATCATTTTGAATGATCTCCAATTTATCTCTGCTTATGGGTTTATTTATAAATCGGACAACAAGAGGATTGTCTTGCGCACGTTTAAGATCATCGGGATGTAGGGAAGTTGTAAGCATAAAAATGATACTTTTAGCTTTAACAGTTTCAGGAAACTTAGAATATTCTTCCAAGAAACCATATCCGTCCATACCTGGCATGTTGATATCCAGAAAAATAAATTCTGGCAATGAATTGGGTTCATCTTCTAGTGAACTAAGATATTCCAATGCTTGGTAGGCCGATTCACTCAAAATAACTTCTTGAGCAAAGCTGCATTTTTCTATCATTTTTTTTGCAATAAATCGGTCAGTCGGATTGTCATCGATAAAAAGAATCTTTTTGTAAAATGTCTTATGCGGTAGTGCTTCCATTAGTTAATTTATTTATCTGTTTATTTGGAATTTCAATAAAAAAAGTAGTTCCTTCCCCCACGGCAGAAGACATTCTTATCTTGCCACCGAGTTTGTTGAGGGCTTCTTTTACAATATACAATCCAAGCCCTGATCCTACTGCCCTGTTGGATGCGCGATAAAACATATCGTATATTCTAGGCTGTGATTCCTCAGGAATACCGATTCCGTTATCGCTAATTATAATGTGCGTTTCATGTTCGAGGATGTTAATCTCAATTTTAACGAAAGGGTTTTCATTTTCAATATCCTGATAGCGGATTGCATTTGAAATAATATTGTTCAAAATATTGTTAAGCCTGCTTTTATCTGAAAAAACAGGATTTTCGCCACTGATGGCAGTGATAAAATCAACTGTGCGGCTACTTTCGCCCATAAATTTGAGATTTTGCTCTATCACTTCTAAAAGCTCTTCAAAAATAATGGGATCATTCTCCACTTCAGTTCGAAGATTACGTGAATAATCCAAAATATCGCAGATAAAGGCGTCTAATCTTTTCGCATTACCTTTTAAGGCATCTAAATATTCTAATGTATGTTCTTCTTCAGTCTCATCTTCAGCGATTTCGATAAGTCCCTGCATAGAATTCAGCGGCGCTCTCAGGTCGTGGGAAGCACTATAAACAAAATGGTCCAGCTCATAATTGGCTCTTTTAAGCTCCATGTTTTCAATCTCTTTTTTCCTGAAGATAAGATCGATATGCATTTCGCTGTATTTTTTAAACTGGTAAGCCCACAATCCGCAAATTGAAAAAATCGCCGCTACAAGAATAATATGAAACAAAAAAGTCTGCATCGACATATGGTCCAATTGCGTAAAATAAATTCCGTCTGCTCCTGAATACTGCATGTAGGCAAACAGAGCATGATGAATTATGACAATAATTAAAAGAGGAATCTGCAATTTCCATTTTTGATAGGTAATCAATATAGCGCTCGACAAAAACGCAGTAAAGTGCATTTCAAACAGACCATGCATCTGATAGATAAACTGTGCCATAAAAATACCTAAAACGGCGCTTAAGACATACTGGTAGAAGTCCGAATCGGCAAGAACCACTTTTGCTGAAAAATAGGCTACCAATAAGAGACCTCCCACTCCAATTGCTATCTGCCAGGTATCGTAAAAAAAAGCGAGGAACAGGCCAAAAACAAAAAAACAGAAAATAAAATAATTAGCTAAGTTATCCGATTTGGCTTTAATCGCAGAGAGAAAATCTCCTATATGCTCCGATTGATCCAAACTGTCGTTTTTTTGTTTCATTTGCATATCTTAAGTTGCTTAAGGTTAAACTCTTTTTAATCTTTCCTAATCTTGATATTTTAAAATAAAAGGTAATACAAACGAAAATCGCTTGATAAGAAACGTTCTACAGCTATCTCAAAAAATTGAAGCCACAGTTTTGATAATAAAAATGTGAAAAAAATAACATTCACAACTTATTTAAATCATAACCCAACAAAATTTTTCCTAGAAACTGGTGCTCCTGAACTTGAAGTACCCTTGCATTTTTCTCATAAACCTTCGTTGCATTTTATTACCCTAAGAATGATTTTCAATGATAAATCTGGAGGCAATATTTGTAAGTTATGCATGTTTCAAAATGTAGGATTGGGCTTGAACTAAAATACAAATTTTTAGGGATTTTAATGAAATAGAGATAAAAAAATAAAAAGAAAATTAAAAAATTCTTTCATTCAGATTACGTCTCTTAAATCATTTTCTAAATAAGCATTTTCTAAATTTAAAAAAATCCAATAAATACGGATCTTTCAAACTCTACTATAACTCATCTTGTAGATTCACATTATAGCTAAAAATGAAGCCGGCTCAATCGTTGTGACAATGTCACGACAATTGAGCCGGTTTATAAACTTGATTTTTATCAGATTCCCAACATGGGGGATTTAACTAATAGAATTTCCGAAACAGAAATAAAAATCTAAACTATTATCTATTACCGCTGGCACTAGTAATTTTTCCAAGTTGCAATCTGAAATCTGGTTTTTTAGGATTGAACATATCAATGAATGTCTCTTTACTATCGCTTTGAGAATAAACATTAAAGAATACAGTGCTTCCATACCAGCTTTCTAAGTCTTCATTGTTCGAATTGAATTCTGTAAAGATGTTTCCGTTGCATAAGTTGAAATACATTTCCTCAAATTTGATCTTTTTAAGGTTAGCATCATTGATATCAATTTTACTGTCTAATAAAACCGCAGGGCTGAATCCTGAAATTACACTTCTTCTCATTTCAAGAGAAGCGCTTTCAGCTACGTAAACGGCTTCTTTTACCAATCCCGCCTGAATGTCTGCGTTAATGTTTTCACTGTCATTAACCATTGTAATATTTCCTGCAATAACTAAAGTCTGTTTTTTAGTGAAATCTGTTTCACTTTTCTTCTCGAAAGATCTAACTTCCATACAACGAGATCCGTCTTTAGTACTTGAGAAGTAAGAAGATCTCACAGCCAATGAATTAATGAATTTACATTGAACTCCTTGAGAAAATTTAAAATCGTCATTAACTGATTTAAAAGAAACAAATTTTGAAGCATTCACATCGCCTCCATAAAAAGAAAATGAATCGCCTCCAGAATAGCTCACCATAACATTTTCAAGAACGGTTTTATTACCAACACCAGCAAGAGTCAATCCGTTAAAGCTGTCTTGTCCTTTTACTTTTCTGCCGGCAAACTCAATTCTCACATATCTTAAAATTCCAGAGTTTGAAGCTACGTTATCGCCTCCATAAGTAGTCATTGAAGGATCAAGATCCATGTTATAAGAAGATACATTACCAAATTTATTAATTGGCGCGTTACCAAACATTACAATTCCACCCCAATCTCCAGCTTTCTTTTGGCTTTGGTTTGAAGTAAATACGATTGGATCTGTTTCTAAACCATCAGCTACCAATTGTGCGCCTTTTGTAACGATCAATGTACCTTTGGTTGCGAAATCACCAATAATTATTGTTCCTGGTTCTATAGTCAAAACAGCATTGTTTGTAACATAAACGTTTCCTTCTAAAACGTAGATATTTCTTTTTAGCAATTTGGTATTAACAGAAATATTTCCTGCCAAAATTTGAGTTGCCTCTCCATAATCGATCTTGTTAGGCTTAAACTCGGTCCAACCGTTTAGCCAATTGTTGTAGCCTATAATTCCTTTTTCTTGTTGAGCGCTTACGCTGGCAACTGCAAAAAGAATGCAGATCAATAGAGTAATTTTTTTCATGATAAGGGGATGATGTGATTTTAAGATTATAATAAATTTGGCGTGGAGTATTCTTAACAGATTCTAATGGATTGGAATAATAGTATTTTAATCTATAAACCGAAAAAAAGATATAAATACAGCTCTAATACCGTACTTGATAAAGTAGAAACAACATCGTATATTTTATATTCAAGCTGATTTTGTTAGGATTCACACAATTCTATGCCCGCGAAAATATAAAAAAGCCCTTATTAAAAAAAAGGAATACTTACTTTTATATATAGTTTAATTTTATCAATCCATTATCTAGAATTAAGCAAATAAAACCTGTATTTTGTAAAAATATTATCAAAAAAGACAAAAATATTTCGAATACAATAATTCAGTTTTTTTTCCATTCATCACTATATTAAAAAAATAGGGTTGTCAATAATTGACAACCCTATCTCAAATAAAACTTTATATCTTTTTATTCTACCAATTCGAAATCTCCCTGGTCAACATATTTAAGAACTGCCTTATAGTTACTTCCAACAATTTGCGCAGTATTATTACCATTAACCAATGTAATTGGATTCGTTTGCGAAGTACTCGTTGTAAAAGTCATTGTATACGTTGTACCGTTTACAGAATAATCTACTCTGAAAGGTCTATTTATATCAACAAAATTAGTTTCGATCTTTATTCCGTATTTTACATTTGGACTGATGCATTCGTTTTCAGCTAATTTGGTACCATCTGCATGTACAAAAGAAATTGATTTAGAATAAATAGCCGTTTCTTCACTTTCAGAACAGCTAAAAAACAAAAACATGACTAGTGCTAAAATGTAGTATTGCTTAATTCTCATCATTATTGTTTTTGATTTATTACTATTTCTTTATTAGTACTGCCTATTGTGACAGTATATTTACCTGCTTCTAAATTATCAAAAACAGTTTGGCCATTTTGAATGTTTTGGCTGATGATTTTGACACCGTTTTTCGCTAAATCAGCTGGAACGTTGTTTTCATCATATAAAACTTTGATAACGCCGCCAGCATAACATACTGCATCTTTTTTATAAAATTGTGCGCTGCCTAATTTTACGGTTACCGTCCATTGTTTTACAACTGACTGATCTTCTGAAAGCACTTGAAACTGCACCGGATTTGTAAAATCGATAGAATTTGATCCTGAAATTTTAGCTGTTGTTCCTATAAACAATCCAGCTCCAGGACTTAATTCAAACAAAGCGTTTAATGCCGAAACATTCGTTCCTTTAGCAACATAAAGTGTTATTTCTGAACCGTTAATAGTTTTGGCTGTTTTTAAGTCTTTAAAACTAAAATCTGTAATTTCAGTTGCATTTCGCAAGGCTGGGCTTGCAAAACTATAAGACTGGAATAGATCCCCGTAGTGTTTGTTGTTTTCGAATATTTTTGTTTTTTCTACATTTTTGATCGCATTGTTTGCAGCATCATAGATCTTAAAACTAACTACTTCATTGTCTGTGTTAGCAAAAACAGTTAAGTAAACGACATACTTTTTTTCGCTTGACACATAAATCGGACTGGCAACTCCGCGGCATTCTCCGTTTACAAAAGCTGCAACTTTATCATTAATGCTTGTTAAATTTTTTCCATCAACATTGATGAAACCTTCAAACGACATGGTATATTGAAATTTATTTTCATTTACTGACCAGTCTGGCGATTGGCCAAATACAGTACTGCTTATTATAAAAAGCAATAGTGTTATATGGATATAATTTCTCATTTTTAATTGATTATAAACTCCTAAAACAAACTTTAAGAAAGATGTTTTAGGAGCTCAATTATTGATTATTTAATTTTTTATTGCTTTGGTTCTAACAAGCTTTCCATCTACTTCAACCTCAACAATGTAAACACCTTGTGCAATACTTGGAGAAATTGAAACTACATTGTTACCGCTTTCAATAACCGTTTTTTGGCTGAATACCAATTGACCGTTTACTGAAAAAAGCTTAATATACACTTCCTGCTTTTTAGCTGCGTTCAATTCTATATTTAAAGTAGTTGCAAATGGATTCGGATAAATGCTGTTTTCACTTTTTGAAACTTCTTCTAAAATAACTGGATTCGTAATTGTTCCCAGTACTTCATTTCCTTTAAAAGTAAATGATTTAGAAGTTCCTTTTTTCGCAAATCCATCTCCAAGCGTAAACGAAAGTTCTTCTGTATCATCTCCGAAAATGGTAATGAAACTCAATTCTTTTCCGTTTATCATCTGGTTTCTTGTATTTCCTTTTAAAACACCTTTTGAATCATATACATACAATTCATCATATCCTTTTGGAAGTAAAACAACAGCATTCATATTTTGTGAATACGAAGTGAACTCTGAAGCGATTTCTTCCTGTGTTTCATTTGAAGCAGATTTTCCAGTTTTGCTTCTCTCTAAATTATCAGGATACTTGAATGTCTGTGATTTACTTGATTTAATCATGTAACCTTGACCTGCCTCTAAATATTTTAAAGTTCCATTCCATCCAATAATTGGGTCATAGATTGCAAACAAATTCTGCGATTTAATAACATCACCATCAGCAGCTTCAAAATAAGCCAAAGCTTCATTTGTTGTTTGATTAGATCCTAAAGGATAAGCAACCCAGTTCCAGTTTTCTTTCATAGGGAAACTCCACGTCGCAACGTCTACGCTTTTTCCTTTGATTTTTAATGTCTGTGCTTCTGTTACGTTTATTTTATACATTTTAGAAGATGAAAGTCCTCCGTTTGCACTAATTGTACCAGACCATCCGCTGTTTTCAGGATTTGATTTATCTTTAAAATATGTATCAAGCAATGCAGGAGAATGACTCAAAATACGGTTAGAAGTTTCTAACGTTAGATTCTTCGTTAAGGCATTTAAATCTGAGAAATTAGCATCGTTCGTGTTTAAAGAAACCCATGTCCACCCTTTATTCAGTTTAATTTCCTGTTCTACTAAACCTGAATTCACGAAAATATAAGGCTTGCTTAAGGTTCCTAAGACTTCATTATTCATGAAACTGATCGATGGATTAGTTTCTACAGAAGCTTCTAAAATTTTCCCTTGAGAAGCATCCCAAATTTTAAATTTCAAATTTTCACCCGAATTTGCATTGCTGTAAATCGTTAAAAACGCAAAATATTCTTTGTAAGCTTCGTTGTAAACCAGTTTTGCAGATCCTCTTACTTCTTCGTTATAGAAAGCTGCAATTTTATCATAAGAATCAGCAGACAATACACCGTCAACTTTTATTTTTCCGATGATATTCATACTGTAATCAAAACGAGTCGGATCTACATTCCAATTAGGTTCTGGAGCTAAAACTCTTAGTTTTACCTGTAATTTTTGGTCGTAGCCAAAATCAGTCTGCAAGTATAAATTTTCCAGATACTCTCCTACCGCAACGTTTTCGTCTACAGTTGCTTTAATTGTAGTTTTAGTATTAGGATCAATACTTCCAGTGGTTTTACTTAAACTTAACCAGCTTGGTATATTGTTAATGGTATACGGCTGTTGTTTTCCTCCTTTGTTAACTAATGTAATTTCGAAAGTCTTAGTTTCACCGCTGTTTTTAGTTAGGTCAACAATTTCGTTGTATCCTTCTGCAAACCAGCTTACTTCGTTACGATTAACATAGGCTGTCCAAGTAACTGGAGATTCCTGCATATTATTGGCACTGTCAAACATTCTGTGTACCGTAATATCTAAAATCTGCCCTTCTAATGATGCCCAGTCAGTTATAACTGGCGCTATAATCATTTCGCCATCTTTAATAACATTTGTCGTTACAAATTTCACCAACTGACGTTCTGGTTTTATTGCTGGAGCGTCATTAGAGTAATTCACTGTTCCTCCACTTAAAACAGCGTTGTTTGCTACCACAGTCTGATTGGTGTCTGCATGGTAATATCTCGGTCCGTTTGCTGTAACCGGATCTGGAACATTTAATCTTGAGTACAATAATAAACCGATGCTTTCAACATCAACCTCATTATAACTGTCTCTGTTGATTTGCTCCACATTACGAAGTGTATTCCATAAACGGAATTCGTCTATTTTACCTGTAAAAGTACGATCAACCGTTTCTTTTCCAGCAAGATCTTTTGCTCCTCTTGCTCCCAACCAAATTTTATTTCCAGAGAAACCTCCAATAGCCGTCATCTGGTTTGAAGATACTAATTTCGTATCTACATAAGTTCTCAATGATCCTACTCTATTGAATGATAAAGTTACATGGTGCCATGCATTATCAGAAAGTCCTTTTGTCGTTAAAACATAAGATTGGCCTTCACTTTTCAATAAAAGATTACCAGAATTATTCATGTCAACAGACCATTTATTAGATAATCCATTACTTTGAACTACATCAGTTCCGTCACCTTTTCCATTGGAGAAAATAGTAGCTTCTTGCGAAGTTGCTGTTTTAATCCAAAACTCCATTGTAGCGTCCATTTCTTTAGTAATCTGAACAAAATTTACATTGTCCATAACCAAGTACTGTCCGTTGGCAAAGTCGTATGAAGTTCCTTTTGGTTTAATATCCCATGAAGCATTAACAGTTGCATGTTTAAATCTCACTAAATCTTTAGCTAAAGCGTCTCTTCCTTCATTCATTGGCCATAAACCAACCAGATTTGCTTCGTTACCCATTAATTTAGAGTACATTTTTGAATATGAATCTTCTCTGCTTAATGTTTTATTCCATAAACGCAGATCGTGCATGTTTCCTGTAAATGTATTTCCACCTACTGTTACAGCATTATTATTAGCAAATTGCGCATTTGCTTTACCGCTTTTAGAACCAATTTCGATATCATCTTCAAAAATTCTATAATCACCATTGCTGCTGTTGTATGTAAAAGCATAATGGTGGAATAGATTATCGTTTTTTAATTCTCCTTGAACAGTTACATCTCCTAATGTGAAAGAAATATTTCTATTATTCAATCCAATGTTTAAACCGCCATCTTGAGAAATAATCGAAGCGCTTGAAGTTTTAGTTTCATTGTTCAACCAAAATTCAAGGCTTAAATTTCCTGAACTAATTTGCGGACTGTTGATTACCGCAGTATTGTTAGTTCCTTCGAAACGCAAGCTTACATTATGATCAATTTTTAACTGATTCGTCTGTCCTTTAATTTCGATTGTGCTGACAGCTGGATTATAGAAAATATTCTCGTTAAAGCTTACTTTCAAATCTTCGCCAGCGCTTAAAATTCCGTTTGTTGGCAATGGTGTCCCAAATAAAAGAGGTGCACTTAAGTCAACAGTTCCTAATATAATTTCAGAAATAAATTCTGTGTCATTTATACAAGTGCTTCTCGCTCTAATTTGATATTTGCCATCAGCTAATTTTAAACCAGCAATATCAAAATTATAAGTTAAAGTTGTCGCAGCGCCAATAGATGAAATCTGAGTTTCTTTGTTATTTACTGCTTCATTATAAAACTCAGGAGTTCCATAATACGTCTGAAGGCGAACCCAGTTTGGACTTGTCGCTAATTTATACTCCAGATCAATTTTCTTAAAGCTTTTAAACTTCGTGTTATAACCTGTTAGATTTATAGCCAATGGTTTAGTTGATCCATCAGTATTAAAGGCTTTTTCTCTATTGTAAACCCAAGTGTTTAATGGAGCACTTACCGTTACACTTGAACATGAAGGAACGAAGCTTGCCGAAATAAACACTTCTGAACTTACATCTTCACCATCACATAATGACTGCAATCTGATTTTTATGTCTTTGTATTCATAAATATCTGAAATAGATTTACCTAACGTCAGTTTGTAGATCACTTCTTTTCCATAAGGCACGTGAACAATTGTACCGTTTGGTTCAATGTTAATTATGGCATTATTTGGATTAGTAGTATTATCTACAACCAATAAGAAATCGGCATCAGAACCAGATACGCTATTGTTTTGAAGTTTTAATTCGAACTCTGCTTTTTTAGTTTCTACCACATTAGAAACATCGTTATCTGTTACAGCAAGCACAGGAACTTCTACTTTTTGAGTAGCAAAACTTAAATTTTCACGTTTATCTTCTGGCAATTCGTTAATTGCTGTCGCTGTATCGCTGTACAAACTTTTATTGTAGAAATGAGTCTGTTCTGCGTCTTCATACGGGCAAGAAGTTCTTCCTCCTTGTGTGATGAAAATTGGTCCGTTACCATCAAAAGAGTTTACAACGTCAACACTTAAAAAGTTCGCTTTATCATTGTCTTTAAAAGTATAACTTATGTTGGTTGTTGATGCTTCTTCTTCAGATAAAGATGAATTGATGTCTTGTTGGAAAAATGCTTTTGTGTTAGACTCCATACCCACTTTGTTTATTGAAAAACCAATTATTGCAGCTACTGACTCATCAATAACTAAATTGTATGAAGTTGTTGTAGCAGAAACTATGCTTGTTTCTACACTACGCGAATACGATCCTAAACCTGCATCAAAAGATACATTTTTCTCAAATTCAGATCCAATCAAACTTTTAAGCTTATCTGAATCATTAAGCTTATTGGTTAATCTTGCTTTAGCCGCAGGATCACTGTATTCATTAAGTGCTTTCTTAACTTCATTATTGAAGTTTGTCACCACTCCAGATAAACCATTTTTGTAAGCGGCACGATCATTTTTAGCTGCATATTTTACTTTTTCGTTATCCAAAATGACTTTTCTCCACAATCTGATCTTCTCTTGATATTCTTCTCGTTTTTGCACATTAGCAGCAGAGTTTGGATCTGGTCCATTTAAATTGTTTGAAATGAACGATTCATACTCTGGAATCAAAGTTGTCAAAATATGTTTTTGCGAATAAATAAAGAAGGTTTCAGTTGGTTTATCTACAAAACTCAATGCCTTTTGCTTGCTTATATATACCGGAGCACTTGATGTACCTAAGTTTATATATTCGCTTGCAGCTAAAGGTACAGATTGACCATTTACAAATTTTTGAGGTATTGTTTTAGACGTTTCAACATTATCGTACGAACCATAAAATATGTTTTTCGAATTTCCGATATATAAATCTCCGTCTGAACCTACATAATCTGTAGCATCACTTGTTGAAATTGTTTTATTAAAGGTATAAGTAGTCGTTACCGTTTTACCATCTTGAGAAGTATTAGAAAGATTAACACCTGTAACGGCTGAATTTTCTTGTTCTATTGATACTTTCGGCGTTGGAACTAAACCTCCTTGAAGCTCAAAATACATTCCGCCTGCGATTGTAAGTTCTTGTTCTACACCTTCCTGATGTGCCAAAGAAGATTCTGCAGTAAACGAAATGCTCTGACCCGCTTCAAGCGAAGCAGAACTATTAGAACCAGGAGGGTCTCTTAAAATAATTGCAGGAACATCTGGTGCTGCAGTTACAAAAGTCTGGCTTCCATCAGCCTTTCCTCCTAAGACAATTCCAGTATCGTTGAAATTTTCAACTGGATAATCCACTTCGTTCAATCGGTATTTTAAAGTACTTTTTATTTCAAATGGAGGCGTAATCGAAGGAATTCCTCCTTTAAAAGAATACGTTAAAGTGCTTCCATCCGCTGTAATTGTTTCTGAACCTGGTAAAGCTAAATTGTTTGTTTTTACCAATTCACCATCTGTTACAGGTACTTTTACTTCTACAGGAGTCCCAGAATCATTATTGGTATAACGTTCGAAACGATCCATTACAATTTTGTATGGAAAAAACTGCGTGTAAACTGGCTTTGCAAAGTTTACTGTAGAAACCTGTGTTCCTCCAACAGAAATAGCCGCATCAGAAGTTTGCTGCGTCACTTGCAATACAGGAGTAGATCTGTACGTAAAACTCTTCTCGTAATGATACGGAGTGCCTGATAAGGTTTTCTCTACATTGTTTTCTTTATACTTAAATTCGGGTGTTTTAGTAACCTGAATTTCAGAAAAATCAAATGTTTCAGTAGTTCCTACTTTTAGTAATTTAATGTTGGTATTGGATTTAATTTCCAAATCACTTGCTTCTAAATTATATTTTAAAGGCATTACTGTAACTCTATATTCTCCAGAAGCTGGATTGGTTTTATAGGTATACTTAGTGTAATTAGTAACACTCGCTCCAACTGGTGCATAACCTAAAGTAAAATTAGCTTGTCCAATATTATTTTTGGCGCTGACTTCAAGGTTTTTAGTAACTCCAGCATCGATAATAGTTTTTGTTACTACATCTGAACCTCCAAAACCAATAACCTTTTCAGCTTCTACAGCACCTCCAACTACTTTACCTACAACGGTAACTCTAGTTGTATCTATAAAATAAACTGGATCATTAGAATCTTCAAAAAATTCTTTAAACTCACTTGTAGCGGCTGGAAAACGTCCATTATAAACAAATTGATGTCCGTCTTTTTTTATTGTAATGTAATGTTTTCCAATAGGCACACTTATATCAAAGTAACCATTATCATCAGTAACTACAGGAATATTATTCGCGTCAAGCACAATATTTCCATCAATATACACATTGGCTCCTACTGTAAATATTTTGGCATAAATATCTAAATAATCATCTGATTTATCTAAAGGAGTTCCTGCATCATTTTTCCAATATTCCCCTTTTGAATATTTTGTACCATTAATTTCATAATAATTATATCCTTCATCTAGAATATTTGCACCTCCCGCAATCCATGTACCGGCCTTATCGTTATCTGCTTTTTTGTAAGATGGAAAAACTTCGCGAGTATCATACGCAACTACACCTTTAAAACTAAACGAAGACTGATCGACAAAGTCAATTTTATTAACTACTTCAGAACCTAGCCCTAAATAAACTAACTGCTGGTTTGGTTCAAATTTATGCTGACCATACATTGGAGTAATGTTATAAGATTCTCCTGTACCAGAATACTGAATCGCACTGATTTGGTAATTTCCATTGCTGTCTGTTACTCCTAAAATACCCAATTGAGAGGTTGTAGGATAATTATTAGCTTCTGAAGCCCATAAAACTTTATTGCTTTCCGCTGTATTCGCGTCCCAAAGTTTACCGTGGTTTTCGTTATAATTAAAACCGTTGCGAGATAAATCGTAAGCATAACTTCCTGCTTTTTCATTAGCTCTCAGGTACGTTACCATTCTCGAATCATTTCCGCTGATAAATCTTGAATAATCTGTTCTAATTACAGACGATTCTAATGCTGCTTTCCAGATTCTTATTTCATCAACATAACTTGATTTTGATCCTCCAACTTTAGCGTTATCCCAAGTTATACCTGAAAGTCTTGTTTTACCAGTAGGGATTACTGCACTAAAATCAATATCCTTATAAGAGGCATCAACCGTTTTTAGCTTGTTTATTTCTTTAATGTAATCTTCTGAAATCTGTCTTCCGTTAACATATAATAATGGAATCTGATTGTCATTTACAACCACTGTAAAATGCACAAAAGAGTTGTTGAACTCCGAAACAGGCACAAGCACGTCATTTCCTCTCGAATTTAAATTACCTGACGGGAAATAATTGTTCAATGAATATTTGCTTCCGCCAATATTAACATCTAGTGATTTAGCCACTGGATTTAATTTTACCGTAACATCAAGATTATCTGCGCTTGTTGAACTCGAAAGATTAAACAATCGAATAGCCGCTTCTGAATCGTTTGCATAAGCACCATTTGGTTTTACCCAAGCTTGCAAAGTTGCTGCATTTGAAATAGTCGTGCTTAACTCTTTAAGATCAACAAACCCCGAAGCAGGAATATTCAACGCACTTCCTTTAGCCACAGCACTTCCACTTGGAGTTGCTGTAACTACAACATCTTTAACTGGGTTTCCACCTTTATAACTAATATTACCCGTTACAACTGCCGTAGGATTTCTGTAACCAATACCAGTAATATAAGTACTGTACAATATCGGAGTTGTACTAATTCCTTGGGCTTCTAACATATATTCGTATAAAACTCCCCCTTCTACATATTTATCTTCATAGGTAGTTTCTGTTGGAGAAAGTCCAACTACTAAGTTATAAGGCAGATTTCCTGCCTCGGTATAAACCCTTCTATAGATTTTAATACTTTTTACTAAGTTTTCATTGGCTCTTAAATTCCAAGTAATTAAAACTTTATCTCCATAAAATCCTTTTGAAACAGCAAAAGATTCCTCTGCAAATGTGTTATATAAATACAACGTATTCCATGGAAAACGAATATCTGCAGGATTTGTACGTCTTGGTCCGGTTTTATTCTGTCCTAAAAATGGAAGTCCAACCTGTATGTTGAAACCATTTTTTTGAATGGCCTGCGAAACGGGTGTAATTTTAGCTCCATTATTATTTTGAGCATAAAGTCCCGCTCCCAGAACAAACATTCCGAGAACTGCAATTATTTTCTTCATAATTACAGCTTTATAATTTGATGATGTAGTTTACACCATAGTTAACGGGACGAGTCTCATTTCCGCCTGTAGCAGCCGTATCTCCAGTAATTGTGTGCGTGTGATCTCCAGCATCAAGCATATCTTTTCCTCCAGTCACATCAATCTCATTAGAAGAATTATCTAATGCATCAGGAGTTCCAGTTCCAGAAATAGACATCAGTTTCGTATTATTACCATTGTTATGGTTATGATTACCAGCATTTGCTGTAGCTAAAGTACCTTTAGCGTGTGTGTGGCTTTTTAAACTTTCATCTTGTGTTGCTTTCAAAGCTGGACCTGCCTGATTGTTTACAGTATTATTTCCTGTACCTCTTAAAAACATACCTTGCAAGTTAGGCGCATTATTTCCAACCATAGCAATTAATGCTTTAGCCGTTGTTGGTAGCGCTGCCCCGTTACAAAGTGCCCAACCTTCTGGAGCTACAGTTCCAATAAAAGGCATAATAGAACCAGTTGGAACTCCGTTATTAGCAGAAATAGCATATGGCACATGGCGAAGTTTCTCATCTGAAATTACTTCTGAACCTTTTTCAATTCTAAGGTAAGCAGCATTATTTGCAAACAAACTGTTGTTTACTGCTGTTGGATCGATTACATCTGAAAATACTCCAAACGCATCAGTGGTTACATTTCTAGTAACTCTATTAATAGTCTGTTCGATACTAGAAGCATCCAAATAATATAGCGTAAACGTAAGATTAATAGATTGATTTGTCAAAGCAGTGTTGTTAGCATCTCTTGCGATACCCTGCACCGCTATTCCCGATTGAGAAGCTGAACTTTGGGCATAATTTGAAATCGCTGCGCAAAAAAAGCAAAGCATTAAAAGTAATTTTGTTTTCATAGACATCATTTAAAAAATTAATTGTTTACAGTAATTAAAGGCCATTTTCTAGGACCTTAAAATAAGCGCGAAAATTACTTTAAAATAAATAGTTAGCGAAAGAACAAGTAGAGACAAAACAGGGACAAATCAACACTAACAAAAACACAAAATATTGAATTACAATAAATTAAATCTTAAAATTTATAATTACACTAATTAAGACCGTACTAAATCAGAAAAATCAAGGCTTTTGAGGCAGTTTGGTAAAATCTATTTTATTCTGGATTTTTTAATTTCCAAATCAATTTTATTAGCTATCAGAATTTTTTTATAATTACGATTTTTAACGTTTTTTGAGGAAATAATTTGCTTATATCTTCGAGTTTTTTTTAGTAAAACATTTTAATTCTTTAGTTTAGCACTTTCTAAAAGCCCATCTTCCAAAATGATTTTCTCTACAAAAAAAATTAGATTATTTTTTGTGTTAACTGCCTTTGTTTTTTTTAAACAATCGTACTCCCAAGAAGCATCTTTTGATGATTCGGTAAGCAGTATTGAAGCTATAATTACGAGAGAAAATAAATTTGAAAAAGATACTGTAGAACTAAAAAAACGTCTCTTTTTTTTAAAAAAATCTTCGAATAAAAAATCACAAATCTTATATGATGCCTTACTGGCAAACGGCTATTCTGCTTATTTCGATAAGATAAATAACCGAAGTGAGTTTTATTATTTAAAGTCAATTGAGGAATCCAAAAAACTAAATGATAAAAGTTTTGCTATTTGGGTTCAATTGAATTACGCTAAGTATTTATATTTCTATTGTCAGATTGATAAACTGATTCCGATTGCGCTCAAAACAATGGAAGAAAGCAATCAGATTGATCCTTCAGAAATGATTTTACCCGAAGAAACCTTTAAATTCTTTGGTTGGATAATGTCAACTGTAGAAGATGACTCTGCCATTGGCTATTATAAAAAATCAATGCAGTATATGGACAAAAAATCTTCTGAAACTGCAGGCGTTTTAAATGCTATCGGGAATTGTTATTTAAGAACTAATGATTTGTCGAATGCAATGCGTTATTTTAATAAATCAGAAACCATAGCATTAACAGCTGGCGACAGCATTAGATATGCAAAAATATTAGGCGATAAAGCAATTGTTTACGAGAAAAAAGGAAATTTAAAAGAAGCCATAAGTCTTTTAAAAAAGGATATTTTTTATTCTCAGAAATTTAAAATTGATAAGAATGAAATGTATGCTTCAATATTATTGGCAAAAATTCTTTTAAAGCTAAATAATACAACAGAAGCCGAAAAAATTTTACAAAAAGCGGGACAAATTGCAAGTTCAAAATCCTATTATAGAAGTTCATTAAAAGAAGTAATTGAATTAAAAATCAGTATTTTAAACGGAAAAGATCCTGAAAAAGAACTCTTGTTAAGACGTCAGCTGAAACAAATTGAGGAATATCTTCTTAACACAAACGGCAATACCGTATTGCAGAAATCTCATTGGCTTATTCAGAAAAAGAAATACGAAAATGATACTAATAAAATTCGACAGCAATTAGAAGAAGGCGAAAAAACAAAAAAGGTCTATATGCTGATTTTAGTTTTAACCATTTCATTAAGTTTAATTCTTTATCGTTCTTTAAATAAAAAATTAAAAACAAAGAAAATAAAGCTGGAAAATGACAGATTGTTTTTTGAACAAAAACTCAATGATGCCAGTTCTAACATAAGTACTTACGCCGAATATCTTAAAAATAAAAACAAGCAAATATCTATTTTAGAAACTGAACTTGAAGAAATTAGAAACTCTGTTTCGGTACAATCTGAAGAAGAAAAAGCAAAGCTAGACGAAATATTAAACTCTCATTTGATGACAGATGAAAATTGGAATGCCTTCAAAAGAGAGTTTATCAAACAGCACGGTGAGTTTTACAACTATGTAGTGGAAAATTTTCCAGAATTGAAAGAATCTAATCTTAAGATAATAATGCTTCAAAAATTAGATTTTAATAACTACGAAATGTCTAATTTATTGGGCGTTACAATTGATGCCATCAAAAAAAGTAAACAACGATTAAAGAAAAAATTAGGAGAAAGATATGATTTGCTATTTGAAGTCATAGAATACAAATAGGCACAAAATTATTACACTTTTTAAAGTTGCTTATAAATAAATAAAAAGCTTACTTACTTTATCTTCTGATTTGCATCACTGCTGATAAATATTGCATTTTTATGCTCCGAAATAATTTCGATGAATCTTTCGTAATGTTTTAGCACATCACTTATAAGTTCGTTTTTAGTAAACAATCTCACATCATAGCCTTCACGGGCATCTCCAAAATAAGATTCTGGATAAAAGGTATTTTTATTTTCATAATCCGGAAGATTCTCCTCGGTTAATAAATAATCTGAAACTGACCTTGACTGCGTTTTAACTCCATATATAAAATTATTTACAACATCATATTGGATTTCGATTTCTATCCTTTTAGGATTTTCTAAATAATTGACTTTAACTTCAATACCGTTTGCTCCAAACTCTTCTTTAAGATCTTCAAAAGCAGATTTTACTGTATTATCAATAAAATGATCGACAGAAGTTTTATCATTAAAAGAAACAATTCTTCGCAACCTTTCTTTCCAAAATTCACCTGACCACGGCACTGTAGAGGCAGAAAATTCACGATCATAATAATCCATATCAATTACCAGAGCTTTTACCAGACTTACAATAAAGAGAAGAATAATTATTGAAAAAGGAAGCGCCGTAATCAAAGTCATACTTTGCAGAGCATTTAATCCGCCCGCATTTAAAACCAATAGCGCTAATGCAGCCAAAAGCACTCCCCATGCTACAGTTTGCCATTTTGGAGAATTCTTTGCGTTTCTTGTCGCTATGCCATTCATTACATAAATTCCTGAATCGGCAGAAGTGACGAAGAAAATGATAATAATTATGATAACCATCACAGATACAAAACCTGATAATGGAAGATTATCCAAAAAACGAAACATTAAAATATCAGGATTTCCTGCAAGCGCGCTCAAAGCACCTCCTACACTATTTTTATCAAACCATATTGCACTGCTGCCAAAAACAGACATCCATATAAAATTAAAGATTGTCGGCAGGATAAGAACTGCTGCAATAAATTCGCGAATTGTACGTCCTTTCGAAATTTTAGCAATAAAAAGTCCGACGTAAGGTGACCATGAAATCCACCAAGCCCAATACAATATCGTCCATTTATAAAACCACGGAAGAGTTTCTTCTTCGTAAACGTGGGTACTGAATGTCAAATTAAAAAAGTTATTAAAGTAGTTTCCTAGACCTTCTGTAAAACTTCCAATTATATAAACTGTAGGTCCTAAGAATAAAACGAAAAGCATTAATGCTATCGCCGTAAGGATATTAATATTGCTCAGAATACGAACTCCTTTGTCGACTCCGCTGACAGCAGAAAGAATAGAAATTGTAACCAAAACACATACAATTGCAATCTGATAACCAAAACTAGTTTCTGGGATTAAATGGAGTATTTTAAGACCTGAATTAATTTGTACAACGCCAAATCCCAATGTTGTGGTGATTCCAAAAAAGGTACTACAAAGTGCAAAAACATCAATAGCATTTCCCCACTTACCGTTAATTTTATTTTTTAATAAAGGATATAAACAGCTTCTGAGTGATAAAGGAAGTCTATATCGATAAGAAAAATAAGAAAGTGACAAACCAACGATTCCGTAAATTGCCCATGCATGTATACCCCAATGAAAAAAAGTATAAAGCTGTGCATTTTTTGCACGATTTATATGATGCCCACCTTGAAAAATTTCATTTGAATAATGTTGTATAGGTTCTGCAACACTAAAATACATCAGTCCAATCCCCATCCCTGCAGCAAAAAGCATTGAAATCCATGAAAAAAAAGAATACTCAGGTTTGCTATCATTTTTTCCCAATCTAATCTTACCGTATTTACTGAACATCAAGTAAATCAGAAAAATAACGAAGATTGTAACCGACCAAACATAAATCCAATTAAGATTAACAAAAATGAAGCCTTTAACAGAATCTAGCAAATTTTCAGTTAATTGAGGAAAAGCAGCGGAAAGCACGCAAACTCCAATTATAAAAATTAAACTTGGTATTGTAACTCCTGTGCTAAACGTGTGTTTTATATTTTTTTTGATCATACAGAATTGATTAAACTAACCTATAAATTCTTTAGTAGAAAAATGCCGAATATTGAGGAAAGGAAAGAACGCATGTATAAAATTGCATTACTTAATACCAGCAGGCGAAGGTTTTTCACAAAGATACAAACAATTTTTAATTCGCATTCCAAACATCATTTTACTCTAATATACAAGGTGTTACACATAACAAAGATAACTTAATGTCTTTTTGACTATATGTTGTGATATTTTACTAACTTACACTCTTTTTGTCTCTTACTTTAATAACTTTCTATACCACCACCAAAAACAAAACCATGACTCTAACCTCTCGTTTATTTAAATTCATATTTCAAATATTCTTTATTTTATTTTTCAGTAGCACTTTCGCACAATCCGAAAAACCCGAACAGGTAAGGAAAATTATCGATAAAGTTAATACCTATTGGCAGACAAGAAATACTGCTCAGACGAATTCTTTTTGGGATAATGCCGCCTATCATACCGGAAATATCGAAGCCTATCTTCTTACAGGAAATGAAAAATACCGTGAATATTCTGAAACTTGGGCCAACCATAACCAATGGATAGGCGCAAAAAATAAAGACAGCAAACAATGGAAATATTCTTATGGAGAAACGGATGAATATGTTCTTTTTGGTGATTACCAAATCTGCTTTCAGACTTATGCAGATCTTTACAATCTAATGCCTGAACCCCATAAAATTGCAAGAGCCAAGGAAGTAATGGAATATCAAATGTCTACTGCTCAAAATGATTATTGGTGGTGGAGTGATGGACTTTATATGGTAATGCCAGTAATGACCAAAATGTACAAAATAACCAATAACAGACAGTACTTGGACAAGCTGTACGAATATCTTTCCTACTCAGATAGTATTATGTTTGATACCGAAGAGAATCTGTATTATCGCGACGCAAAATATGTCTATCCAAATCATAAAAGTTTAAACAATAAAAAAGATTTTTGGTCCCGCGGCGATGGATGGGTTTTGGCGGGACTTGCCAAAGTACTGAAAGATCTGCCTGCCGATTATAAACATCGAGATTTTTTTGTACAAAAGTTTAAAAAAATGGCTTCAGCTGTAGCCAAAATACAACAACCAGAAGGATATTGGACAAGAAGCATGAAGGATCCTGAACATGCTCCAGGCCCAGAAACCAGCGGAACAGCATTTTTTACGTATGCCATTCTTTGGGGAATTAATAACAATTACTTGGACAGAAAAGAATTTGTTCCTGTAATTAATAAATCTTGGAATTATCTCAAAAATACTGCTTTGCAAAAAGATGGCAAAATAGGATATGTCCAGCCAATAGGAGAAAAAGCAATACCAGGACAAGTTGTAAATGCCGATTCTTCTTCAAACTTTGGTGTAGGAGCTTTTCTTTTGGCTGCTTGTGAGTATGTAAGATATCTTGAAGCTAATCAAGAAAGTAATAAAGACAGAATCTACTGGACAGAACTTGCCTATAAAATTGCTGCTCCAGTTTTAAGCAATATGGCAGAAGGCAAATTGCGTGAAAATATGTTAGTAGAGGTCAGCGCTTCATATGATGGTAGAGATAACAGAGTGATTTACATGGAGGCTTTTGGACGATTAATGGCAGGAATAGCACCATGGCTTACACTTCCAGACGATGATTCAAAGGAGGGAAAAATGCGCAGGCAATTACGTGAATGGGCTTTAAAAAGTTACGCCAACGCCGTTGACCCACAGAGTAAAGATTATCTTTTATGGCGAGGTCACGGGCAAGCACTTGTTGATGCCGCCTATATTGCTGAAAGTTTTCTCCGCGGATATGAAACTCTTTGGCTCCCCTTAAATGAAGAAACCAAAAAACGTTATATAGCAGAATTTCAGCAATTAAGACGTATTGATCCTCCATATACCAATTGGTTGCTCTTTTCTTCAACTATCGAATCTTTTTTGGCAAAGGCTGGTGCAGAATACGATCAATATCGCATTAATTCTGCCATACGTAAAATTGAAGAGTGGTATGTTGGGGATGGATGGTACTCTGACGGGCCTTCTTTTTCATTTGATTATTACAGCAGTTATGTTTTCCATCCCATGTATCTTGAAACCTGCCAAGCAATGAAAGATGCAGGTGCTACAGGTACGCGCATTGATTACGATAAATATTATGATCGTGAACTTAAGCGCGCGCAAAAATATGCTCTTATACTAGAACGCTTTATATCTCCTGAAGGTACTTTTCCAGTTTTCGGCAGATCAATTCCCTATCGTATGGCCGCTATGCAACCGCTTTCGCTTATGGCGCAATATCAGCAACTACCCGAAGGGCTTTCTAATGGTCAAGTAAGATCTGCTCTAACAGCAGTTATGAAAAGAATGTTTAACAGTGGTCAGGATAATTTTAATGCAAAAGGATTTCTCACAATTGGGTTTGTAGGAAGCCAGCGCAATATTGCCGATTGGTACACTAATAATGGAAGCTTGTACATGACCTCTCTTTCTTTCATGCCACTTGGGTTACCATCTTCACATCCGTTTTGGACAGATGCTCCAAAGGATTGGACCAGTAAAAATGCTTGGAGTGGAAAGCCGTTTCCAAAAGATCATCACTGGAAAGATGAAATAAAGACCACAGACAAGTATTAGAAGCAAAAGAAATATAACAGTGGAACTTTGGCGAAACACTACCAATATTTCAAAATAAAATGCAAAAAAAACAACTAAAACATTAATTATCAAAACCTTACACCTTGATTTATTGTCGTTTTATACCTGCTATTTTCCTTTAAAAATATTAAAAAAAGCGGCAGAATTTAAAAAACTGCCGCTGTATAGATATAATTATGATGCGAAATTAAAATATTATTTTTTTTGATGTCTTACTACCATCCTCAAAAAATACCTTGATTAGTAATACTTGACTTCCGGATTTGATGTCATCAATTTCTAAATCAAATGCATTTATCTCCGGAATATGGTAAATAAGCCTCCCTGCTGTATCATAAATTGAAACTTGCTCCACAGCGCTACTGTAAGATTTTAATAGGATAACTTTATTTTTTGAAACAACTATTAGATTTTCAGGATTATTATCAAATTGAGCGTTTCCTAAATTTATCTTTGGATTATAGCGAATTATAAAACGATCTAAGAAAGCCCCTTTTTCTGTTGAAAATGTATAATTGCTTTTTTTTAAATTATGTATGATACCTGTCTTTTTATCTTCTAAATAAATATCCTGATCAGCTAAATCACCATCTGCGTGATCAATTGAAATACTTAAATCTCCGACAATTTCAGACCTGTAACCAAGAGGAACTGTATCGGTAAGAAGAAAGGGAAGGCCGCGTGCTTGAATCACCAGTTTCTTTCCTTCATTAATGCTGTAAAAATCTGCATATCTATTGGCATCCAAGGATACAGCATCATAATTATAATCATATCCATTAGTTGCTCCTTCCATATAGCCAATTAAAAGTTGCTTAAAAAGCCCCTGATTATTAGTCAGATTAAGCCATACTCGGTGTCTTTCGGCTTCAGGAATATATTTGCGATACAATATTGAGTGATTACTGTTTTGAAATAAAGGCCTGACAAAAATGGCATGGGCATTTAGAGAACTTAATAACACAAAAGAAATTAAAAGTATAAAAATTAATGAGTATTTTTTTTTCATATCATAGAATTTAAATAAGTACTAGTAGCAAATAAATTTGATGATTGTCACTCTAAAATAATCTTAACCGATTGCTTAGATTTTTGCTAAAATTAGTAGCGTAAATTATACTAAACATCACCAAGGGAGACAAGTGATAAAAACATGATTTCAGAGGACGAGCTAAGCATCAGTAAATTATCTATAGTTTCAATCACTGGCATGCAAGCCAGTAATTGAATTTCTATATCTGTTAAAACCGTTAATTTTTATTATACTAACGGTTTTTAGATTACCGATATTTGATTCAATTTAATCTTAGAAGATTAAGTAAAAGAATCATAAACTTCCCCCCAAAAGCCTATCAACATCTTAAACAGAAGCGTTTTTATAACGATTGCAAATTTGATTGATTTACTTGTATAATTCCAAGACAGTAAAGGAGTAAAATATTCTTAAAGGTTATAATATTTAACTTTAAAGACCTTTTTATGGTACAATTGAAAATATATGACAGTAGTAACGATATGTATTGTATGATTGGCGGAAAGATGAATATATTTTCAGCCCGTATCCTAGAAAATATAATTATGCCATTAAAACTTCAATGAATTCTGTTTTTTCTGCTGTGTATTGCTATAAATAATAAACAGCGCAAAAATGCGCTGTTTACAAAAAACTAACTTAAATTAACCTAACTTAAACTAACCGAAATTTAGCCTTAATAACCAGGATTATTATCACTAGGCTTTATTTTAGGATTAGAAGATGTTTCTCTGTTTGGTATGGGCCATAAATCGCTTTTGCCAGCAGTAAAGCCTGTACCTTGCAATACAGTCCCTGCTATTCCCCATCTTATAAGATCATCAAAACGAGATTGTTCCCCGGCAAATTCTACTTGGCGTTCGTGAACAATTGCAGCAAAAACTGCTTCTTTTGTTGGTGCAATGGTAGTTGTCAAGTTTGCTCTGTCACGAACTTCTTTAATGTATGCTATTGCTGCTGTTTGCGAACCGCCATCTCTTTGGTTTTCACATTCGGCTTTCATAAGCAATACATCAGCATAACGCATTACTTTAAAGTTAATACTTGATCGCGTTGCCTCATCTTCTCTATTATAGTAGTTTTGATATTTTTTCCAGCCCGCTCTCCTAATTCCAGCAGACGTGGTAAAATTGGCTGCAACCATTACCTTAGCTCCTTTTAAGTAAGGAGAACCTGGTACATAAAAAGTATCTCCGAAACGATTATCGCCTAACTCATAAGAATCTAGAAGATCATCTGATGGATAAACATTATACCAGCTCAGATTTCCATACTCCTGCCCTCTGAGCGTTGACTCCTCAAAACCAGTTCCTTGACTATCACCAACAGCTCCCCATTGATCTCCTGTTCCATTTTTTTCGTCAAACTCTATTTCAAAAATCGACTCTTTACCATGTTCAGTTTCTTCCATGAAGTTGTTGTAAAAATTACCTTTATCCTCAAGGCTGTAGCTTGTCACATTATTAAAAGCAACTAAGGCTTCGTCGTATTTCTTTTGGTACAACAATACTTTCCCAAGTTGCGCATAAGCCGCTTCTTTATTTGCTCTTCCTGATGATTCTGATCCTTTAGACAAAAGATTTTGTGATGCAAATACAAGATCCTCTTCAATTAAGGCATAAACCTCCGCTTTAGGACTTCTTGCATTTCCGACTATAGTAGCTGTTTTATAAATTGGCAAATCGCCAAAACGTCTTACTAGCAAAAAATAATAGTAGGCTCTTAAAAAATGAGCTTCTCCTAAATATTTATTCTTTTTTTCCTGAGATAAAATATTATTAGGCAGAGCATTTATTTTAGGCTCGTTATTCAGGACAAAATTTGCTCTGGAAATTCCTATATAACAAGATTCCCAGTAATACTGAATAATATCATTTCCTGCATTAAAAGAAAAATCCTGAAAAGGTTTCTTATTCCCTTCTAACTGTGGATTACCTAATGCATCATGCCCCATAAGATCCATGGCAAAGAAAAGATTTCTACCATAGAGTCCTCTTGTCTGAAGATTTGCATATGAAGCGTTTACAGCAGACTGAACCTGTGTCTCCGTTTTAAAGAAAGTATCAGGGGATAAAGTATTAGGGTTAGTCAATTCTAATTCACTGCTGTCACATGAAGTTAGAGTTAAAACTCCCGACAGTACTATAAGTATATATTTAATTTTTTTCATCGTCTTTAAATATTAAAATGTAACATCAATTCCAAAAATAATCGATTTTGGCTGCGGGTATCTTCCTAAATCAATACCTGCTGAATTTGCATTAGCATCTGCACGTGCAATTTCAGGATCTAAACCAGAGTATTTTGTAATTGTAACAAGATTCTGTCCACTTAAGTAGAATCTTGCTTTTGAGAAATAACTCTTAAAAGCATCTCCAGTTAATGTATATCCTACTGCGATGTTTTTTAATCTTGTGAAAGAACCATCTTCAATATAGCGTTGGTTTGCAGAAGACCAGTTGATATCTGCGCCTTGAGCTCTTGGCAATGTAGCTGAAGGGTTTGTTACAACTCCATTTACAACATTTGCTCTGTCTAAAACATCTGTGCTGGCATTAAACAAACGGTTCATTCCTTTTAAGTCAAAAGTATTTGCATTATAAATATCATTACCTGCAACTCCTGTGATAAAACAGTTGAAATCAAAATTTTTATATGCTGCGCTTATATTTAAACCGTAAGTAAAATCAGGATACGGATTTCCTATGTTTGTTTTATCATCTGCATTTATTACTTTATTGCCATCGCGATCTAAAATTTTAATATCACCAGGTTTAATAGTAGTTTGACCTGGTCCAAAAACAGCATCAACTTCTGCCTGATTTTGATAAATTCCATTAGTCTGATATCCATAAAAATAGAATAACGGTTGACCTACTTCTAATCTAGAAAAATTTTCAAGACCTGCTCTTGGTGAAGGACCACCTAAAACACTGGTCACTCCAGGCGCTAAGCCAACTACCTCATTTTTGCTAGTTCCTAGATTTGCTACTGCAGACCAAGTAAAATCTCCTTTTCTGTCATTGTAACCAATAGAAACTTCAAAACCGCTTACTTTTACGTCTGCAATATTTTGAATCTGAGTTCCACCGCCTGCAGATCCAACAGAAGCAGCAAGAGGAACTGCAAAAAGAATGTCGCTACTTTTATTATTGAAATATTCAAACGAACCTGTTAGGGCATCATCAAATAGACCAAAATCAACACCTATATTTCTGTCTAGTTTTGACTCCCACTTTAAATCTGGATTAGCGGCAACACCAAGAGAAACACCTGGCGCATTTTCTCCTCCAATTGGATAGTTGTAATTTGCCAATAAAGTAGCACTATATTGGTAATTATCTATTCTATCGTTTCCTGTTGTTCCTGTACTGGCTCTAAGTTTTAAAGTGCTAAAAATAGAACTTTGCATAAAATTTTCTTTCGCAAGATTCCAACCTAGTGCAACAGAATAGAAATTTCCCCAACGGTTATTTGCTCCAAAACGAGAAGATGCATCTCTACGTCCTGAAACCGCTAAAAGATATTTTCCGTCATAATCATAGTTGATACGCGCAATATAGCCTAAGTTTTTTTCTTCATAATTAGAAGATCCCAAACTTCCCTCATTGTATCTTAACTGATCAATTTCGTTTGAAATATAATAACGGCTTCCAGCAGCTAAACTTTGTCCTTTACCATCAATTTTAGTTATAACTCCCAACACTTCAAGGTTGTGCTTTTGAGCAATAGTTGTTTTATAAGTTAAACTATTATCAAAAACGATGGTTTGTGCTTGCGAATTTGTCTCGTTTGTTGAAGAAAATGCTTGCTTATGATAAGAACCATCCTGATAGCTTGGAATAAAAGTATGGTCTTTACTTGTAAAGTAATCTAAAGAAACTTGTGATCTAAATTTCAATCCTTTGTAAATTTCTAGTTCAGCATAGATATTTCCGATAATAGATAGATTATTAATTTTTTGATACCCTAAATTAGCCACACGCACTGGGTTTTCAGCATCATTCCCATCAATTGCACTAGGCCCTTGATATCCTCCTAAGCTATTTTCATTATAGATTGGCAAATACGGAGCCATTTTTATTGCATGTTCTAATAACGTTCTTCCTCCCGAACTACGCTCCGGATTAATTGTACTAAAAGATACACCGATGTTACTTCCTACTTTCAGCTTTCCAATATCTTGTGTATTATTAGCTCTAAAAGAATAACGTTCGAAACCAGTATTTACAATAGCTCCATCCTGTTTCATGTATTCTGCAGAATAGCGTCCTGTTGACGTCTCTGTACCATTTGAAAAACTCAGGTTATAATCCTGCATAACCCCTGTTTGAAAAATCTGATCTTGCCAGTTAGTATTGATATTTCCAAACTCAGCGGCTCTAGCTGTTAAATCGCTTCCTAAATCTTTAGCATATTGAAGGTATTGCTGTGTGTTTAAAACACTGTATCTTTTTGTTACTTCCTGTCCGCCAACATAAGTACTAAAACTTAACTGACCTGGGCCTTTTTTACCTTTTTTCGTGGTAACCATAACAACACCGTTAAAAGCTTTAGAACCATATAAAGCTGTTGTAGAAGCGTCTTTCAAAACAGAGATACTCTCAATGTCATTAGGACTTAAACCAGAAAGATTACTAGTCAAAACTCCGTCAATTACATACAAAGGGGCACTGTTTCCCATTGTAGCCAATCCACGAATGCTAACTGTTGGATTTGAACCTGGCGCTCCATTTACCACTGTAACTCCTGCAGCTCGTCCTTGTAAAGCAGATTCAGCATTGGTAATAGGTACTGCAGCAATATCTTTTGAGCTTACGGTTGAAACTGCTCCTGTAATTTTGGTTCTCTTTTGCGTACCATAGGCGACTACAACTTCATTTAAATTTTGTGTGTTTTGTACAAGCATTACATTAATTGAACTTCTTTCACCTACAGTAATAGTCTGTGAAACTAATCCAACATAAGAATATGTTATTTTATCAGTAGGATTTACCCCTTTTAAAGAGTATTTACCGTCAAAATCTGTAGATGCGCTATTCTGCGTACCTTCTACATTAATACTGGCACCTGGCAACGGAAATCCTGAAGGATCTGTAATTACGCCATGAATGGTCTTCGATTGTGCCATTATACTGTGACTGCTAATTATCAGCAGTCCAATTAGTGCAATTTTAAGTTTTAAGTTCATAGTGGTTTTTTGTTTGGTTTAATAGTTAATGTGGTTTGTTTCTAATTTTTAAAGTGGTTCATAAGTGGCATTCTTTTATGTGTTAATATTGAAATTTGATGAAGTAAGAGTCTAAACGAAGGGTAGTTATCGTAATCAGATTCCGAGCAAATATATAAAAACAACAAATAAAACAATCGGTTGCTTAATAATTTCATTAAAAAATAACCAATAATTAAACAAAATAAAAACATATAAAATAATTTTATAAGCAAAAAAGTAACAATAAAACATTATTGAAAATAATTTTAAAACAAAAATTAATCATTATATAGGAAAATAGCTATTTTTATAAAAAAAATATAATTTTAAAAAATAGCATAAAATTCTTAAAAATCTACATTTTTTATAAGTTAAATATTATTAAATAATACAAACAAGCTTGAAAACAACTTCATTTATCAGAAAAATAATACCTTATAAATTCTAAAAAAAGCATAAATAACAATCGGTTGCTAAAATTATTATGAAATACCCGATGTTGATCATAAACCGTTTCAAACGGAAAAATAAGTTGTAAAAGTGAACTACATAATAGTATACGACGAACCATTAGGATAAAAAAAGTAGATTTAATTTTTCCTGATATCCAGATGCTGGGGTGAATGGGATTGAATTTGCCAAAACTATTGCTAAAGAAACTCTAGTGGTATTAACAACCGCTTTTCATGAATTTGCTTCTGATAGCTATGAAGTGGATGCTATCGATTATTTGATCAAACCTGTAAAATTAGAACGTTTCCAGAAAGCAGTCGAAAAGGCGCAAACCTATCACAAACTGCAATATTGAAAACGTTCAAGATGACTACATTTTTTGTACGAGCTGATCGAAAAATGTTTAAAGTATATTTTAGTAATATTCTTTATATTGAAGATTTAAAAGACGATGTAGTGATCTATGTAGAAAATAAAAAAGTGATTAATTTGATGAATATCAAAATAATTCATAATTGTGAGGGGCAACAAATCATCAAAATGGCAACATCAAAAATTCAAACTCAAATTATGGATGAATGGTGCCTGCCGAATTTTAAAGTAAAGTTTGTAAACTCTAAGCAAAAGCAATTAATTGATTTGAAAAAAGAAAAACCACTATTTTCTTAGATTTTTCGATTGTCATAAATTTATTCAGATAAGCAACAATATCCGAAATGACTTTACCATTTATGCTTTTAAGAATTGGAAATAATTCTACCTGATCCAAATAAACTAGAGGCCGTTCCAAATTAGGGTGAATTAAAGCCTGCTTTATAACTACGCAATCATTATCGATAGCGTAAACAGATTTAAATGTAATATTTGAAGAAACTACTATTTCTTCATTCCAAAGTCGTTGTAAGATATAATCAACGGGAATTGGTGCTGTCTGTTTATGCTCAAATATTGATTGTTCAGCATTAAATTCTTTTTCTAGTTTGGTTGTAAATGCTGTTTTATGGTTCCAGATATCCAATTGGAAATTGATTCTTTTTATCCAAAATTCAGTTTTATCATTGCAAGCCCATGAATTCTGATAATAATCAGCAGTCCAATGCGCATGATTTACAACCGATTCTATTAATTTTTCTTCATAAAAATTCTTTGGATCCTCCGAATCCTGGTCTTTCAGATATGTATTTATTGCAATTGCAACCTGCAAAGAAAAACGCATTGCTTTTTCAACTCCAGTAGATGAAAGCGGATCTAATGTAAAAGCCGCTTCACCGATTTTTATAAACTGGTTATTCCATGGAGTCTGACTGACAAAAGACGTTACCGAACATGTCTCGATGAGACTATCTTTTAGCTGGTTTGTCAATGGAGCAAAAAGTTTTGTTTTATGCATTAAATCCAAAAGATGCAATTCGCTATTTTTTTTGAATTTAACCGTATCCGTGAAAGCCATAATGCGATAGCGATTTCCGCAAACCGGAGATCCCCATAACCAGCCATCGTCTACAGCTTCAACAAATGCTTCATTAAATACTGCCTTGTTATCTATATGTGTCCAGACTGCAATAGCGGGAGGAGCAACAGGAACTCTTTCATTCAAAAGTGTTCCTTTACGTCCTCTTCCATCTAAAACTATTTTTGAGTTAATTTTAATTTCAGATGAATTGTGTGTTATCTCTAAATTCCATCCATTTCCAGAATTAATGGCTTTTTTTAATTTTCCCGGCTGTATTAAATACAATCCTTTTGAAACAGTGAACTTTATTAATTCTTGATCAAGTTTACTTCTGTCAACAATTATTCCTCCATTATTTTGTCCTGAACGTTCGTATATATGCTCTTTATTTTCCCAAATAACCTTGGCAGAAATCTTATTCAAATACATGGAATCATCTAATAAATTACCTGCATTTAAATATTCAAAAATGTTTCGAATTCCAGGCGAAAGCGACTCTCCTATTTGTGCTCTGGGAAATTCTTCCTGTTCAAGCAATCCAACAGTATAGCCCAGATCCAATAAACGTATCGCGGCACACAATCCTGCGGGACCTGCACCAAGAATGAAAACGTCAAAAGTTTCAGGAAATATTTTCATTAGCAATTAATTGTTCCAATTGGGTTTTAATCTCGATAATCGTTCATTTGCTTGAATGGTATAGAACAGCCATGATCTGATGTAATCGCAGGCTGGTCTTCCTTTATCGATTACTTCATGATGGCAGCCTCCTCCGCATAAATAACGAGCCCAGCATTGCGTGCATGGATCTTGTGTATTCACATGCCGGCTTGCAAGCCAATTGTTTTGCAAATCAGCACTTACACCTTCCGTTAAATCTCCCATTTTGCCCGCATCTTCATTTACAAAACGATGGCAGGCAAATAGTTCTTCATCAGCAGATACGCCCATATAACCAGCACCGGCACCGCAAGGATAAGGTCTGTGCGTCCCTTTTGAAATTTCTTTTAATGCATTTACCATATTCAAAAAAGGATACCTTTTTCCTGCTAATACATTTTTTTCAAAATTAAGTCCGCAGGCAATCATATTTTCCAACATAACAGATAACTGCTCTTTGTTCATTTCATTCTGTCCGTTACTGGATTTTAGCAAGGGAGAAAAACCCACACCATGAAATCCCATACGAACAAATTCATCTAAGACCTCCGGAAGATTAGTATTTTCAGGTGTTACAGTTACTCTTGCCGAGACTTGCATTTTTTTCTGCATGGCTAATAAAGGCTGAATGTTTTTTATGATTCTATCATAACTTCCACTTCCTCCCTTCATTGGTCGGTTTAAATCGTGATCTTTGCCGATTCCGTCTAAACTAATAGTTACCGAAAAACCGTATTCTTCAAAAAATTCCGCATCGCTTTCTGTTACCAAAGTACCATTTGTAGTAATCGAGTAACTCATCTGAATATGTTTTTTCTTTGCAACTGCTTCCGCATAGAGTGTTGCTTCTCTAATCGCTTTTCTGTTAATCAGAGGTTCACCGCCCAAAAAGGTAAGCTGCGCTTTTCCTCCTTCTGAACAATCTTTTAACAACAGATCTATAGCTTTAAAAGCAGTTTCTAAAGACATATTTTTTGTAGGTCCTCCAAAATCCCCCTGATCTGCATAACAATAGGTACATCCCATATTACACTTTTGCGCTATTGCCAATGACAAAGCGTGCAAAGGCGGACTTTGCAATGGCTCATCTGTAATATATTCAGGAGCATCAATACCTAAAAGTGCCAGCTCATTTTGCAGGGCATTTTCATCTTTTTCATTCATTAAAAAAGCTATTTTTTGCTCTATTTCAGGAGAAATAGTATAAAGTCTGCTTCCGTTTGGAATAAAAATCTGAGTTACTTGCCCACCTTTTACCAAATGTGCTTTGGCGGAACGCGGTCTGGATTGCGGAACAATTATCTCTGCAAGCTTTGTTGCAATGGAGCTATTTTGCTTCTCTTCGGAAAATCTTTCCTTAGCCGCTATCATTTTTTGCCTTTCGGTTTAGGTTTTACTATGCTGCTTTCTATAGCGTCTTTCCCTTCAATTATAAAATTAAGTTCGCCCTGCCAGTTTACAAAAAGATCCTGATAGGAGATTAATCTCGAATTTTTCCAATCATCTGGAATATAAGATCCAGTTCGTTTTTTTGACATCCATAAATCACCTGTGCTCAAACCATTTTCATCTGGAACGATATTTACAAAATCTGGTCTGCTTGCTGCCCAATAATAACAAGAACATTCACGATAGTCATTTTGCCATGGAGCACAAAGACCTTGCGTTAATTCTCCAGGTTTTAAGATTGTATCTGAAAATGCTGCACTGTTACCATCAAATATTTTATTCACAACTAATTTTACGGCAATATATTTTTTAGGATCATTTAGCTGACTTAAATCTACAACTACTTCTTCTACTGAAGGTTCTGCTGTAAAGTGACAAGTAACTTCTTCACCTTGCTTTTGTAAAACTTCCACCATAGAATTTGACCATTCCATAAACGAAACCCCATTTGGATTAGCATTTGTTTTTAAAGGGACAGAATCGCCATCTGGAAATACAGGGCCAAAAGTTTGTACCATTGTTGGTTTTCCTTCTATGGCTACCAAACGATGACCAACTAAATTTGAGTCGGTTGCTTCAAGTACATAATTGTTATTTTCAATTAGAACAATTCCAACAAAAGCTCTTCTCCATAAGTTTCTAAAATCGAATTCAAGTCCCGGAAAACAATTTGAAATTGCTGTTCTTGGTAAAACTGCAATAGGATTTCCTGTTCCTCTGTAATGCAATTGTGCGGTTAAATTTGAAGCTTTTAATGGATCGCCATAAACTACAGGCAAAGTGTCGGGATTACTGTCCTTAAACATCGATTTTGTTGCAGCTTTTATAATCGTGTTAATCTGACGATAGGTAAAAGTAAGCGATCTTCCGTCGGCACCACGCATTAAGGCTGGCATTTTTCGAAGTGCTTTACTAGATAAATCTCCAATTTCTGTAGGTTTACGCAATAAATCTCCAAACCACGGAGACGCACCAGAACTTAATCCGTTAAACACTCTTTCGTGCAAAAGTTGTAAAGCAAGATTGTCCACAAGTGACGTTGCCATAATAGGTTCAAAAAGACGTCCAAAATCATTTGTATTCTGGCGAACCATTGTACTGGCAACATTTTGTTTCCCCTCGTAACTATTACCATTCATAATCGCTGTGTTCATCAAACGAATGGTTTCAAAAGCTCTTCGAATAATTTCTTCTGCTTCTTCTATGCTAACTTCTCCTTCAATATCAGTTCCTTCGATAATTTGTTCCAACTCGTCTGAAACTACTCGAATTGGCAAAGTATCTGGAGCAAAAGCAGGAGGTCCAGCACTAATATGCGCTTTGGCTTTAAGAAACTTTTCTTCTGAAACTTTTAGCTTAACCGTCACAAAACCATCACATTCGTCATCGATATATCCCCAGCTTACCTGCCAAGTTTCATTTTGATCATCGGTATATGAATATCCGGCAAAAATTTGTGCAGGATTCGTATAATGAACATTAGTGTTACTTCCTTCTTTGTAACCACGCCACTTACCTTTTCCTTTACTGATATCATACAATATTCTATCTTTGTCTCCTTCCCCATTTTCCTTTTTAAAAGTAGGGTCTATTTTTGTATCATCAACACCAGACGCTGTGTTTTTATATAAACTAGAACCGTAAACTTTTCCTCCGGCTGGCGTATAACGCAGTCTTAACCCAGGAAAATCTTTTGTTGGTTTCACATACTGAACAGATCCTAATGGCAGTTTTTTGTTTGGTAGAAAGTTGTTACAATCTGCTAATAATGGTTTTAATTCGTGCGAATTAATATCACTTAATTTTGCAGTCATCTTATCATCTACATCACCTGTTCTTCTGAATATTTTGATATTTGCGACATTTACGTCCCAGCTAATATCTTTCAGACTTAATCCTGCCTGTTTAAGCAACTCTTCGGTAAGAGGCACTAACTCATCTGGTTTTTGATCGGTTATGGCAAAAACTTCCAGAAAAGGAGATACTGGATGTATTTTTCCATCTCTGTCTTCCAGATTTGCTACTTCTTTAAACTTTATATTCTGAGGTTTGTGAGCCGTAATTTCTCCTGAAACAGGATCTACAGTTAATGTTGTTTTTGGAATAATTTCTCTATAATCAAGTGGTTTTTCTTTTGATAATTCAAGATCATAAGCCGCCATTGGTTTCTTTGATTCTCCTAATCTGCCAATTGCAATGGGCGGAAGAATTCTTAGTTCAATAATTTTCATATCGTGGTATTTTAATAGTTAAATGAAGTCAAAATGCTCTGGAATTATACCAGATTTTCTTCGGTTAAACTTGCCATTGCTTGCAACAGTTTTTGATCTGCCTCCTGCAATCCGTTCAAATATTGAATATGCGGCTGATTTTCAAAATTTTTCAACTGTACAATGATGTTATTTGAAGCTTCAAGAAGATCTCTGTGCAATCTCCATCGATTGTGTTCTCCAAATGGCAAATCAAATGTATAAGGCAATGTAAATGGAGGTCCTGCTACTTTTGTACTATTTTTTGAAATAGGCGTCTGAACCAAAATTGTAGCCAGACTACGTAAATTATACATTTCTCCAAATGCCGAATTGATAATCATTCCGCGCGGAGCAGTACTTCCCGAATTATTAAATCCATTATCCAATAAAAAACTATGGTTTAAGAAATTAAGCAGTAATCTATATCGAATATCGCATAAGTTGGCCCAAAGTATTGCTTCTGGACTTTTAATTTCATCACTTTCTTTTTCCTCTTTTGAAGTGTTTGCATCTAAGGCTTCTTTTAAATTAGATCCTGAACCTACATAAGGATTTGTAGCTACATTTCTAGAAGGATCAAAAGTATTATTGGTTTCTTCCAATATTGCTTTGTATTCTTTATAGATATGCAAAAAACGTTCAAAATGGGATGGTAAACTTTCATCTGTCTCTAAACCTTCTCCTTGTTCTGCTATTTCAGACAATGCATTGTAAGCATCATCGCGGGATAACAGCGGAGCCACCAATACATCAGGACTTTTGGTATAAATACTTTGTCCGTCACCTCCTCTACTTCCACCTTTATATCCACGTCCCCATTCATCAAATTTTGCCTGATAATTGTAAGTCGCAGCTTGGAAGGTCTCATCTGAGATTACTTTAGGATCTTTAATTAACTGAAGTAATACAATAAATAAAGCTCCAACTGTATGAGGATCTGAGACAGTTGAATCTACAGATTCTCTGATTTCGATTGCTAAAGGGTCATTTCCTGCAAGCCACTCGCAAGGAGCTTCGGCATAAACGTATTTAGCAAGCGATTTAAGAGAAAATTTTTCTAAAGTAAAAGGAAAAGGGTAAAAAGGGCTGTCCCAAGGATAACTTTCTCTTCCAAAATTTAAGGGCGCTCCTATTACTTTTAATACATTTTGAACTGAAATGAAATGTCCCATTTCTTCCTTGGCTATGCCCAGAATAATATTTTGCCAGGTATGTACTTTTTCCTGATATTTTTCTGGAACTTTTGCTCCTCCCATACTATACGCAGAGTACAAATATTGCAACATAAGTCCCTGTTCTATTTCAGCATCAATCTGAAGCAGCATTGTAATATAATCTTTTCCGTTAAACTGAGATGGCACTTCAAAAGGTTTTGCACCTTTTAAACGCTCGCAATTGCTTATGGCATCACCAACCATCAACATTCCTTTTGCAGTATTTTGCTGAGGGGCATTGGATTTTGCCCATTCTAATATTGGTGAGATAAAATGGTCTCTTTTTTCGTTGTAATTCATGATGTCTTTAGTTTGTTTATCTTTGTTTTTGATAAAAAAACCACGGTATTTCAATACAAAAAATACAGTGATTTTCTCTGATTTTATGATTTATGATACGGACATTCTGAAGCTGAAGCAGTAGAAGTAATAATATGTGAACTTGGAAATTGTTCTTCGATTAATTTTCTTTGCTCTGGCGAAACATCATCGATTTTACGAAGTGTATTTACTTGTATATGAGGCCAGCTGGTAGTTCCTCCGTTATCTCCAAAATCAAATTCAAAAAAGATAATCTGTTCGTATTGCAACTGAAGAATTTCTTTTCCGTTTTCTACAACAGTTTCAATCCACATTCTCATATTCATTTCAACGGTTGGAACAAAACGATCAACAAATGGAACATTTAATATACCACCTTGTGCCCCAGTTTTATTTTTGGATGACATTTCGATACGCACATGATTTTTAATTTCTTTTCCTTTGTTATTATCACGTAAGCGCAAATCTGGTCGTACAGAGTAAGGATATAAATGATGCGCAAGTATACGCTGAGTATATATTTTGTTTTCTTCAGGATCATTTATATTATTAAGTGTTTCAAATACCCAAGCAGGTGCAGGTTTGTCCAGATTTATAGGATCGGTTTCGCTTGCTCCAGCACCTCCCATTGTTTTAGAAATAGAAAGATGATCATACTTCCATGCTGCATCACCACTCGGAAATGCAGGAGCGCCTGGCATTAAATAACCATCCTTGTTTGGTTTTAAATCTCCTAATAAAGTTATTGTACTTCCGTGCGGAATAACACCGCTTCTAGAAATAGAGTAATCTGGTATAAAATAAGTTCCTGTCTGGCCAGCACCTGGTTTAAGTTCTTTCGCTGCTATAATGGCAAAATATTCACGGCCGTTTAGATTTTCCAGTGTAACGTATTCTTCTTCCCCTTTATCATTTTTAATCAGAAAAAGTGTTTCGTCCTGATAGCCGCTTTTATATAAATGTTTATTAGGATCAGTTGGCGCTACAGCATGAATACCTCTGTCTTCTTTGATCGTTTCTGCAGTGGCGGCATAATTAAATATATCGCTAAGCCATAGATACATACCATTTTCCTCATGAATTGGGGTATATTGTAAAGACTGCTGGCCAGGTATTCTATTTACACTTTTGATACTTTGATCGTATTTAACGGCTCCACAAAATTGCTCATTTGCACCACCACGATTACGAACTCCACCGGGAACTAAATTAAATGTTAGTTTTTCGATATATTCCTCACAATCAAAACTAAATTTTCCCGGAATTGTACCTGCATTTGTACCGGGCGACGGCATAATTGTAGTATGTACACCGCTTCCTGTAAGATTATTTTGATTATCAACATAGCTCACCCACGTGCCCTCTAACACGCTTAAAATTCCATAATCTACCTGACTTAAAATTTTATTCAGATTCTTTTCATGAAAAGGCCTGATAGGAGTTTCAATTTGGACTGGTGCATATTTTGACATCAATTTATGCAATATTCCCTTATCTTCCTGAGCTGCTTTCAATGAGAATCCATTTCCCTTTTCATTTAGGTCTGCAGCAAACTGAGATTCATTTAATTCATCTGCGAGGTTTTTACGTTGTAACATAACATTTGTTTTTTTAAGGTTAATAATTTATGTGTTTAATATGGTTTCATGATTATAATGTCAATCGAAATCTGAACTTCATTAACGAACAAATTATTCTTACAATAGGTTTAGGGCTGTGATAGTTTTTATAACTGTTTTAAATTCTTTTCATTCTTTTTTATTTATTTAAAATGAGCCTCTTCATCTTGATACGCTTTTTCTTAACAAAAACATAAAAGTCTAAAAAACAAACAATAACAAATAAAAATTAATGCTAAAAAACAAAACTCATTACTTTTAAAAAAGGCATGTTTATTTTTTGTCGGCTTAAATCCATATATGAAAGCATCAGGAGCTTTCAAAATTTATTCTTACAATATTAAAGCAAAATTCCAAAAACAAACCAAGTGTTTTTACTTGTTTTTTCTTACAATATAAATTGATTTGTCGGTTCTTATTTTTAATGTTATTTACAATCTTTACTATTTAAACTTTGAGTACTATAAATAAAAAATGCCTTATAAATTAAATAAGGCATTTTTGTTTAAATTTTAGCAAAGCGGATATGTCCCATCATTTTCGAAATCATAAAAATATCTGGACAAAAAAACGCTCAAATATTGCCAAACAGGACGCAATAAAAAAAAGAGCCAAAATGTTATTTACTAACATTTTAGCTCTTTTATATTTTTATTTTGTTTCTCTTTTTGCCTTTTACTTCCCGATGCAGAAGTTAGCAAAGATATTCCCTAGTAATTCGTCGTTTGAGACCTGACCTGTAATCAACCCGAATTGATATAAAGCTTCGCGTATGTCAAGTGCCATTAAATCACTTGAAAGTCCTGACTCTAAACCGAATTTCACTTTCTGAATTTCATCAAGCGCTTTAAGTAAAGAATCATAATGTCTTGTATTGGTTACAATTGTTTCATTGTTACGAAGTGCTCCCGTATTTACAAATGATAGTAATTCATTTTTTAAATCCTCGACTCCTATTTTTTCTTTCGCAGAAATCAATAAAAGTTTTGCATTTAAATTTTCTAACTGATTGGTAATATTTGCTACTTCATCAGCAGATAAAATATCTTTTTTATTAACCACAATCAGTAAAGGTTTCAACGGATATTTATTCTTAATCTGCTCAATTTCATTTACAAATTCAGAACTTGAAGTTTGAAATTTCAATCCGTCAAATAAATAAATCACCACTTGCGCTTGATCGATTTTTTCGAAAGTTTTCTTAATTCCGATGCTTTCTACAACATCTTTTGTATCACGAATTCCAGCAGTATCAATAAATCTAAATCCAATGCCGCCAATGACCAATTCGTCTTCAATGGTATCACGAGTCGTTCCAGCAATGTCAGAAACAATCGCACGTTCTTCATTTAATAAAGCATTCAATAAAGTCGATTTTCCAACATTTGGTTCACCGACAATTGCAACCGGAATTCCGTTTTTAATTACATTTCCAACCGCAAAAGAATCAATTAAACGTTTTAAAACAAATTCAATTCTATTTAATAATTCATGAAATTGCGTTCTATCGGCAAACTCCACATCTTCTTCTGCAAAATCCAATTCTAATTCAATTAATGAAGCAAAATTTAGAAGTTCTTCACGAAGTTTTGCAATTTCATTACTGAAACCACCGCGCATTTGCTGCATCGCAATTTGATGAGAAGCTTCGTTATCAGACGAAATCAAATCGGCAACTGCTTCTGCTTGCGATAAATCTAATTTTCCATTTAAGAAAGCTCTCAATGTAAATTCACCCGCATCTGCCATTCTACAACCATTTCTAAGCAATAACTGAATAATTTGCTGCTGAATATAAGTAGATCCGTGACACGAAATTTCAATAGTATCTTCACCCGTATAAGAGTTTGGACCTTTAAAAACCGAAACTAAAACTTCGTCTAAGGTTTTACTTCCATCTACAATATGTCCTAAATGCAGTGTATGCGTTTTCTGTTTCGTTAAATCTTTATTCCTAATAGATTTAAAAACCGAGTTGCCAATTGTAATGGCTTCAGCTCCAGAAATACGAATTATGGCGATAGCTCCAGCTCCCGAAGGTGTAGCCAAAGCAACTATAGAATCTTGATTTATCATGCTGCAAAGGTATAAAAAAAGGCTCAATTTATCTCGAGCACTAACTTGTCTTAGATTCTGATGCGAAATCTTCAAATTATTAGAGATTAACAAATCTTTAAGTGTTAAAATACTGATAATTATCAGGTTGTTTTCTTCGCAGAATGAGTAAATTTGAGAGACAAACCTTAATTCTAAATACGATGAAAAAGATATTATTCCCTACCGATTTCTCTGATGCAGCTACCAATGCATTTGTCCATGCTTTAGAATTTGCTAAAGTTGTAAAAGCCGAATTGATCTTGCTTCATACTTTTGAGATTCCGGTTTACGACAGCCAATTCTTTCCAGAGAATTATGCTTCTATATACAGTTCGATTGAGTTAGCAAAATTTGAAATGTTTAAGGATGAAATTCCTAAACTAAGAACCATTGCTATGGAACGCAATTTAGAAGATATTGTGATCAAACACCGTTTAATGGATGGTGATCTTATTTACAACCTTAAAAACGCAGTCGAAGAAGACAATGTCGATTTTGTTATTATGGGTACAAATAGCGTTTCTGACTGGACGAAGTTCTTTACAGGTTCTAACACTGAATCCGTGATTTCGGGAGTTGAAGTTCCCGTTTTATGCGTTCCTGTAGATGCCAAATACAAAAAAGTTAAAACAATTGGATTTACAACGCGCTATCGCGAAAAAGATAAAAAAGAACTGAAAAAAATCCTGAAAATCGCCAAAAAAACCGATGCTAAGGTGAAAAGTTTGTATGTAAAAACATCTAATTCTGATGTTACAGATGAAATCAGAAAAGAATTTGAAAAGGAATTTGCTTCAGAAAATGTCGAGTTTTTGGTTCTGCCAAGTGACAATGTAAAAGAAACTATCCTAGATTTTGTGCTTTACAAAGACATTGATATTCTAACGACGATTACGCACAAACGTTCATTCTTCGAAAGCCTTTTTGATTCAAGTTTTACTAAAAAAATATCAAAAGAGGTTCCGATTCCGATTTTGGTTATGCATGAAGATTAGACTTAATACATGATGTTTTTGTAACTTAAAAGCTATATTTGTATTTCAAGCAAATTAATAGAATGAAAGCATATCCAGACAACGTTACAAAATACTCAGAACTCTATAATAAAACCAACAAAAAATACAACAGCATAAGCCTTTTGAGGTTGTTAAGTATTTTTCTTTTCTTGTTTTTTATGTTTTATTACATCAAAACAAACGAAATACTTTATGTCACTCTAGCTGTTTTATCTTTTGCTGGTTTTATTTTTTTAATGAAAATACATTCTCGCGTTTCGTTTCAAAGGTTGCTTGCTGAGACACTCTTAAAAATCAATCTGAATGAAATTGCGTTTCTAAAAAGAGAAAAAACTCCTTTTGAAAATGGAGCTGAATTTATCGATTTCCATCATCCGTATGCATACGATTTGGATATTTTTGGAGAACATTCTTTATTCCAAAATCTAAACAGAACCGCTTCTTTTATCGGAAAAAAAACACTTGCAGAACTATTGCTTCATACACTTCCTAAATCTGAAATTTTAGAAAATCAGGAAGCTGTAAACGAATTAAAAAGTAAAAGCGATTGGCGACAAGAATTTCAAGCTCTTGCTATTATCAGCAAAGATTCAAAAGAATCATACGAAGCTATAAAGCATTGGACTTCATTTAAAAACAACTCATTATCTAAAGTTTTAGTTGTACTTTCAATTATTCTCCCAGTCACATTTTTTGGGTTTTTAGCCGCTTATTTTATTACTTCAAAAGCTATTATACTTTCTTATCTGACTTACATTTTCATTGCCAATTTAATTGTTTTAGGAAGGGCTGTAAAGAGAATTCAATCGGAAATAGCAAAAGCAGATAATGTCGACAACATTATAAAACAATACAGTTTATTGATTGAAAAAATTGAAAAAGAGTCTTTCCAATCTAAAAAACTAATTCGTTTACAAGAACAGCTTAATTTTAAGAATGCAAAAGCAAGTCAGCATTTAAAACAACTTTCTGAGCTGTTCTCACGAATGGATACGATAAATAATTTTGTAACAGCAACTTTATTCAACGGAACATTCTTATTTAATCTCCATGTTTTAAGAGCGCTTTTAAAATGGAAAGAAGATTATGCTTCTGAAATGAATCATTGGATTTCTATAATTGGAGAAATTGAAGCTTTAAATAGTTTGGCAAATTTAGCCTACAATAATGAAGATTTTGTCTTCCCTGAAATCAATTCTGAATATAAAATTGAGTTTAAAAATCTAAGTCACCCATTACTGAATCCTGCAACAAGAATTGGAAATGATACTCAATTTCACCCACAATCTTTCGTGATTTTGACTGGATCGAACATGTCAGGAAAAAGTACGTTTTTAAGAAGTTTAGGAATCAATATGGCACTTAGTGGAGTTGGTTCAGTTATTTGTGCATCAGAAGCTAAAGTTCATCCACTTCCAGTATTAGTTTCAATGAGATTATCTGATTCTCTATCCGATTCTGAATCTTACTTTTTTGCTGAAATTAAACGTTTAAAACAGATCATGGATACACTTGATAATCAGCCTGCTTTCGTTTTATTAGATGAGATTTTAAGAGGTACAAATTCAGATGATAAAAGAAATGGAACAATTGAAGTCGTAAAGAAAATAATTTCTAAAAAAGCAATCGGAGCAATTGCCACGCACGACATTGAAGTTTGTCTGACAACAAACGAATATCCAGAAATTTTAACCAATCAATGTTTCGAAGTTGAGATTCAAAATAACGATTTACACTTCGATTACAAACTCCGAAATGGAATCTGTAAAAACAAAAGCGCAACGTTTTTAATGCAGAAAATGGGAGTTATTTGATAGTTGATCGTTGATAGTTTTTTGTTGATGGTTGATTATGAAAAGTGAAATATGAAATGTAAAAAAAAAGCTTTGTCAAAGTTTAAAACTTTGACAAAGCAGAATAACTTCTGGTTTTTGGAATTTGGATTTTAGAAAAATTAATTCTCCTCGTACATTTCCATCCATAAACGAGTTTCTTCCAAGTCTAACTCTTTTTCGATTTTACGAAAGATTTCTTCATTTACAGAACCTAATTTATGCATCGATTCTAATTTTGCTCTTTCTACATTCAATAAATCGATTTGAATTTTAGTAAAATCATTAAAAATTTCACCTCCAAGAAGTTTCCCGTTTCCGAAGAAATTAGCTGGAAGTTCAGTCTTTTGCAGACGGTTAAATTTTACTTCGTATTTGCTTTTTATATTGTGAAGCAATTCATCATTCAGTAATGAAAAATTATCTTCTATGTGTGCGATAGTTTCTGAAACAATTACATTTCTAACATCATATTCCTCTGCAAGTATCGAATAACGCTCGATTTTCAGCTTTTTGATAAGCCATGGAAGCGTAAGGCCTTGGATAACTAAAGTGGAAAGAATAACGCAGAAAACTAAGTAGATAATTAAATTTCGAAGCGGAAATTCTTCTGTTTTATTCAACATTAGCGGAAGCGCCAAAGCTGCAGCCATAGAAACCACACCACGCATTCCAGACCATCCGAAAATGATCATATTTCGATAATCAAAATCTTCTTTTTCACGAATCTTTTTACTGATCATTCTCGGGAGCATTGTAGCTGGAATAACCCATAAAAAACGAACTAAAATAACCACAACACTTATGACGGCTCCCCAAATAAATAAAGAATTTCCAGAGTAATTACTGATTCCTTCTATAATCTGTCTCAACTGTAATCCGATTAAAATAAAGATCAATCCGTTTAGAATGTTATTTAAAACGTCCCAAATCGTATTGGTCATGATTCGGCTTTCATGAGAAAAAATCGTTCCTGATCTTGCTGCTAGAAAAAGACCAGTCGTTACTACAGCCAAAACTCCCGAACCTTCAAAATGTTCGGCAAGAAGATAAGAAGCAAATGGCGTTAATAATGTAAGTGTCACTTCGATAATATCATCGCAAACAAATCTTTTATGGATATAAAACATGATATAACCAACAGCTAAACCTATTGCGATACCTAAAACAGACATTAAAACAAAATTTAATCCAGCTTGCCACAAAACAAAATTTCCTGCTGTAATCGCCGTAAGAGCATATTTGTACGCCACAAGACCACTTGCATCATTTACTAAACTTTCTCCTTCTAGAATCGCAATTAAACGCGGATTAAGCCCTAAACCTTTTGTAATCGCTGTTGCAGAAACTGCATCTGGAGGCGAAACAATTGCACCGAGTAAAAAAGCTAACGGCCAAGACATATCATCTATCAGCCAATGTGCAAAAACGGCAACCAATCCAGTCGTGAAAAAGACCAGACCAACAGCAGCAAAAGTTATCGGTCGAATAGATTGCTTAAAATCTGACCAGCTGGTGTGCCACGCAGCATGATACAAAAGTGGCGGCAGGAATATAATGAACACGATTTCTGGACTCAAAGCAATTACAGGAAGTCCCGGAACAACACTAATCACAACACCACATAAAACCAAAACAATTGGAATTGGGAAATTATATCTTTTACTAACAAGGCTAAGAAACGCAACGCCAAAAAGCAGCATTATAATTACGGTAATATTCTCCATTTGAATGGTGGTATTTATTGGTTTTGGATTATAATTTCTGGGTACTAAATTAAGATTTTATGACAACTAAATTAGATTAACATTAAAAAAATAGAATTCTGATTTATTGACTTATGTCAAACTTTTTGGTTTCAAACAATTTTAGATTTGCTACTTATTATTTTAAAAAAAGCTTTTATGATAAGTACAGAATTAAGTCCGTTGGTTCAATTTGGAGTTTCGAGTAAAGAACGTGTTGAAAATGCTTTAGAACAGCTTAAAAATGGAAAAGGTGTTTTAGTTACTGATGACGAAAACCGAGAAAACGAAGGTGATCTTATATTTTCTGCTCATCATATGAACGTTCAGGATATGGCTTTAATGATTCGCGAATGCAGCGGAATTGTCTGCCTTTGTTTGACTAATGAAAAAGCTGACGAATTGAAACTTCCATACATGGTAAAAGAAAATACAAGTAGTTTTCAAACACCGTTTACCATTACAATTGAAGCTAAAAACGGAGTTACAACTGGCGTTTCTGCAAAAGACAGAATTACAACTATAAAAACAGCGATTACAACAAATGCAAAACCAGAAGATTTAGCAAAACCTGGACATATTTTTCCACTTAGAGCGAATGATAATGGTGTTTTAGGAAGAAATGGCCACACAGAAGGAAGTGTAGATTTAATGAAATTGGCTGGTTTACAACCTGAAGCCGTTCTTTGCGAATTGATGAACGAAGACGGAAGCATGGCAAAACTAGACAAAATTATTAGCTTTGCACAAGAACACGATTTGGTAGTTTTATCTATTGAGGATATTATATACTACCGCAAATTCGTTAGAGATTATAATTAAATGATATACGAACAACTCGGCAATTCCATTCGAAAAAGCATCGACGTTTCTGATGAAGATTTAGAAACCATTCTTTCCTATTTTAAACTTGTAAAAAAGGAAAAAAATGAGATTTTGTTAGCGCAAGGGCAAATTAGTCAAGAGACTTTTTTTGTTGCGAAAGGTTGTTTGAGAATCTTTTTTATTAATGAAGAAGGAAAAGATGCAACTCGATATATTGCTTTTGAAAATCAGTTTGCAACGGCTTTAGTTAGTTTTATTACTAAAATGCCAGCCGCTGAAAACATTCAAGTTGTCGAAAAATCGGAATTACTGACTATTTCTCACGAAGATTTTAATCATTTAATGAAAATTATTCCGGAATGGAGAACGTTTTACAGCAATTATTTAGAGAAAGCTTATGTGAATAATGCCAACAGATTAATGTCTTTTACAACGATGGATGCTTTGGAAAGATACAATCAGCTTTTGAAAATAAATCCAGCGATTGTTAAAAGATTGCCTAATAAAATTGTGGCTTCTTATATTAATATTTCTCAGGAAACTTTGAGTAGGTTGAAGTCGAAAGTTTAGATAAAATACTCTTTATTTGCAGTACAAATTTGATTTATCTTATCTAAAGTTTTAGGACCTACTACAAAATATGAACAGAAAAAACGGAATTGATTTCTTCAGACTAATTGGAGCACTAGCTGTTATGTGTATTCATGCTTCTTATGGAAGCTTAAATCAAGAATATGTTGTTAATTTAAAATTATTTTCACGATGGGCCGTTCCATTTTTTTTCCTAACCTCTGGTTTTTTCCTGGGACCTAAAATTGAAGAAAACACCCTTGATTTTAAACGCATACAAAAAAATATAAGCCAGCTAATTTCTATTATACTGGTTTCTTCAATAGTTTACCTGCCTATATGCTTTAAAACTAAAAGCATGCCTAAAAATATTGTTGATTTTATTGTCGGCATTCAGCCTCATCTTTGGTTTGTGGGATCATTATTAACGGGCTATATTGTAATTTGGTATTTATACTTTATCAAAAAGAAATTTATACTTCCTTACATTTCCATTTGTATAATAATCGTTGCATTGTTCCTCGATTCTTATGACCAGTTCCTTCATAAAAATTTGGGCTTTTTTTCAGCTAGATTTCTAATATCCATTCCGTTCATGTATGTGGGAATTATTGCTTCAAAAAAAGACAATTATGTAGTAAGTAAAAAAACATTAATCGCCCTAGCTTTAATTGGTTTTGCCATCCAATATTTTGAAACAGAACTCTTTTTAAAGCTTTTTAATTATCCAAAAATCAAGCACCAATTTTTAATTGGAACAATAATTAGTTCAATTCCTTTGTTTCTTTTTGCTTCTAAAATAAATCTACCCGAAAATAGATTTTCAGAATGGGGAAGAAAATATTCGCTTTTTATCTATTTATATCATCCAGCAATCTACTTCCTTATGTCACAAAACCTAAATAAAGTAGTTCCTCTCTATTCTGATTGTATAATGATGTTTTCTCCAATTATTGGCTTTATCATTCTAATAGCTCTTGCAATATTTTTAGAAAAATATTTACCTAAACTTTCTAACATCTTAAACGGAAATCTATAAATCGATAGATTTTTAACTATAAAAAAAGCCGAATCTCAATTGATTCGGCTTTTGATTTTTATGATTCACAGCTGCTGCAAGAAACAAGGCTTGTTACTAATTCTTTAGAAACACTTTGGCTTCTTTGGTAGTATAAACTTTTCACTCCTTGTTGCCAAGCTTCGATCATTAGGCGGTTTACATCTTTAATTGCCAATTCTGCTGGAATATTAAGATTTAAACTTTGTCCTTGATCTACAAATTTCTGACGAATTCCCGCTTGCTGTACAATTTCTAACTGACTGATTTCTTTAAATGTTTTGAAAACATCTTTTTCTTGCTGAGTCAACTGTTCCATATGCTGAACGCTTCCTCCGTTTAACATAATTCCTCTCCAAACTTCTTCGTTATCCAGACCTTTTTCTTCAAGTAATTTTTTAAGGTATTTGTTTTTACGCATGAAATTACCTTTGCTCAATCCAGCTTTGTAATAATTACTGCTGAAAGGCTCAATTCCTGGCGAAGTTTGTCCTAAAATTGCAGAAGAAGATGTTGTTGGAGCAATTGCCATTGTTGTCGTATTACGTCTTCCGTAACCTTTCAACAATTCTGGTTCACCATAAATTCTCGCCAATTCCTGACTTGCTTTATCAGCTTTATCGCTAATATGTTTGAAAATTTCTGTCGTTTTCATTTTAGCCTCCATTCCTTCAAACGGAATCATGTTTTTCTGCAAATAAGAATGCCATCCTAAAACACCTAAACCAAGCGCACGGTGTCTTTTAGCAAATTTATTCGCTGCAGAAAGATAATAGTTACCTTCTGTTTTTTCGATGAATTCTTGCAAAACAGCGTCTAAGAAAAAGATAGCCAATTTAACCGCTTCAGTATCTTTCCATTCTTCGTATAATTCTAAATTCATAGAAGACAAACAGCAGATAAATGATTCATCATGAGTTGACGGAAGCATAATCTCACTGCACAAATTACTTGCATTGATTCTTAAATTCTGATCTTTATAAACTTGCGGTTTATTTTTATTTACGTTATCACTAAAGAAAATATAAGGCAAACCTTTTTGCTGACGGCTTTCTAAAACTTTAGCCCAAACTTGTCTTTTTTCTGCATCACCATCAATCATTTCCTGCATCCAATAATCTGGCACACAAATTCCGGTAAACAAATTCTGAATTGGGTTTCCAATGCTTTTAATTTTCAAGAACTCTTCAATATCTGGGTGATCCACATCCAAATAAGCTGCAAATGCACCACGACGAACTCCACCTTGAGAAATCGTATCCATAGCAGTATCAAAAAGTTTCATAAAACTTACCGCTCCACTACTCTTTCCGTTGTCTGTCACAGCACTTCCGCGCTCGCGCAATTCACCAAAATAACCAGAAGTTCCACCACCGATTTTAGTTTGCATGATTACCTCTCCAAGCTTATGTGTAATTCCTTCAATTTTATCTGGAACGTGCACATTAAAACAAGAAATTGGCAATCCTCTTTCTGTTCCCATATTTGCCCAAACTGGCGAACTGATACTCATCCAGCCTCTTTCGATCATTTCCATGAAAGATTCTTTCAATTCTGGTTTGTACAACCTTTTCGCTGCGGCAGTACAAATTCTATCGATTGCTCCTTCTACAGTTTCTCCTTTTAAAAGATAACCGCGGTTTAAAATCTGTTCACTTTCAGAATTTTTCCACCACATTTTGCTGTCGTTTTGTGGCTCAAAATTATTATTTGCTGGGTTTGTGTCTATCGTATTCATATGTATTATGGGCTTGTATTAGAAAAGATCGTTTGCTGTGATACTCTTATCGTGTTTTGTATATTCTACAGGACGTTTCGCAAAGAAATCATCTAAACTGTTTGCAAAAACTTCTTCTTCAAACCAAGTCATTTTTGAATACTCTTCTGGAGAAACATTAAAAATCGTTTCGATATTGATTTGTTTCAAACTTTCATCAATTCTAAATTTCATGAAGTTGACCAAATCTTCTTTGTTTATCGTTTCAATCGCTCCGTTTTCAAAAATCCAATCTAAAATATCTGCTTCAACAGTGATTGATTCTCTAACCGTTTCTCTAATTAATTCTAAAGTTTCTGCATCGAAATACTCAGGAAACTCTTCACGGATTTTATTGATGATATAAATTCCGCCATTTGCGTGAATCTGCTCATCGATTGAAGTCCAAGCAATAATATTGCTCACATTCTTCATATATCCTTTAAATCTTGTGAATGACAATAAAATGGCAAATTGACTGAAAAGAGAAACGTTTTCAATCAAAATACTGAACAAAATCAGCGAAACCATGTATTTTCTATTGTCCTGAGATTTTGTGTCTTTCAATACATTCGAAAGATAATCTACACGTCTGCGAATTACAGGAACGTCTAATAATCTTTCAAATTCATCATTATATCCTAAAACTTCCAACAAACGAGAATACGCTTCAGAATGTCTAAATTCACATTCTGCAAAAGTAGTTCCCAATCCGTTGAATTCTGGTTTTGGAAAATGCTCATATATATTACCCCAAAAACTTTTTACAGCTACCTCAATCTGCGCAATTGCCAATAAACTATTTTTAATTGCTGTCTTTTCTGCCAAGTCCAAATGCGCATGAAAATCTTGCGTATCGGCAGTAAAATCTACTTCAGTGTGTACCCAATAAGCTTTATTAATAGCTTCGGTAAATTGCAGAACCTCAGGATATTCAAAAGGTTTATAATTGATTCTTTTATCAAAAATTGACATATATATAGAGTTTTAAGTGACTATTTTGAAATAAAAATCCGAGCGCTTGTTTTGGGGAGGTGTTAGCGTGATTTCTATTAATACAAATTTAACCCACAGTTCTTCTTTTGTCGACTTTTTGATGTTAAAAATCTGCCCAATTATCAACAGTTTTCAAACCTCAAAAAAACGTGATTTGGCAAATTTTATCAACATGAAAATAATACGATGTAATTTACAATGAACTAGCAGTTTCACTAAAATTAATCTCAAGTTATCAACATGAAAAAAAGGGTCTTTTTGGGTCGAAAACGAAAACAGTTATCAACAGTCATTTTCAAGAAAGAGAAATTTTAAAACGAATTTCAAAGCAAAAAAACGTTAGTTATTTTTAATAATTCTAAATAATTAACATTTGTTTAAAATTCATAACCAATTACACTTCAAATATTTACATTTTAAAAATTACTAAAAAATCAAGGAATCTTAGTAAAATCAGCACTTCAGAAACGAAGCGTTGCAACATTTTCTAGCTTTTACTCTTATTAGATCTATAAAAGAGAAAAAACATTCTAAAATCATTTTTTTGCTTTGAAAAAGAGATCGAATTAAAACAAAATTAAAATTGGCTTAAGGGATTCTTAATTTTTAGCAAAATACCGTCAAAATCCCTTTTTACAGCAAATTATTCTTGGTTTAAGAATATTAATTTTTACATTTGTCTTTATTTTTATTTATTCTAAATAGAATAAAATATTCCCAAAAAATAAATTTAATCTTGTACAATTCAATAACCATAAATTATCGAAATATGAAAAAGAATCTTTTTGTTTCTTTTGCATTTGCTGCGACTTTATTTGTAAATGCTCAGCAAAAAAACGCATTGCTAGATGCTGCTTTCTGGAAAACTTCTCCAACTGTTGAAACGGTTCAGGCTGAAATCTCGAAAGGAAATAATCCAGCTGAAGCTAATGCAAACGCATTTGATGTTACAACTTTAGCTATTAATAATGACGCTCCTTTTGCAACAATCAAATTTTTAGTTGAGCAACCTGGAAATTCAATCACAAAATTAACTCACGATAATCGTATTTATTTGCACTGGGCTGCCTATAGAGGAAATACAGAATTAGTACAATATTTAATTGGTAAAGGTTCTGATGTAAATTTTGAAGACAGCCACGGAACAGCTCCTGCTGATTTCGCTGCTTCAAACGGTCAATCAGCTCCAGCGATGTATGATGCTTTTTTCAAAGCTGGACTTAATCCGACAAAAAAATATGCGAATGGTGCTAACCTTTTACTTTTAGCAATTGCTTCTGATAAAGATTTAAAAGCTGCAGAATATTTTTCTACTAAAGGAATGTCTTTAAAAGATATGGACAATGATGGAAACACTGCTTTTACTTACGCAGCAAGATCTGGAAATATTGCTCTTTTGAAAAAACTTTTAGAAAAAGGGATTAAGCCTACAGATAATGCACTTTTATTTGCTGCACAAGGAAGCCGTAGAGAAACGAACACTTTAGAAACTTATAAATATTTGGTTGAAGAAGTGAAAATTAAAGCTACTGCTCAAAACAAAGCGGGACAAAATGTATTTCACTTTTTGGCTAATAAACCAAATCAGACAGAAATCATTAAATATTTCTTAGGAAAAGGTGTTGATGCCAACAAAGCTGATAAAGAAGGAAATACGCCAGTTATGGTAGCGGCCGGAGCTAGAGAAACTGCTGTTTTAGAATTGTTTCTTCCTTCTGTAAAAAACATAAATGCTCAAAATTTAAAAGGAGAATCTGCTTTGACTTTTGCTGTTAGAAACGGAACGCCAGATGCTGTAAATTTACTTTTAGCTAAAGGAGCAGATGTAAACGTAAAAGATAAAGACGGAAATAATTTAGGTGTTTATTTAGTTCAATCGTATCGTCCTGCAGGAAGAGAAAAAGCGGCAATAGATCCTTTTGATGCTAAAGCAAAATCACTTCAAGATAAAGGATTAAACCTTGCAACTCCTCAAAAAGATGGAAACACTTTGTATCATTTAGCGATTACTAAAAATGACGTTTCTCTTCTTAAAAAAATCACTGATTTGAAAGTAGACATCAACGTTAAAAATAAAGATGGTTTAACGGCTTTGCACAGAGCAGCAATGACTTCTAAAGATGATGCTATTTTAAAATATTTAGTTTCTGCTGGAGCTAAAAAAGACATCAGTACAGAATTTGACGAAACGGCTTACGCTTTAGCGAAAGAAAATGAACTTCTAACGAAAAACAACGTTTCTGTTGAATTTTTAAAATAAACAATTAATTAATAATCAATATTTGAAATTCCAAATTCCAAACTCTATTTTTGGGATTTGGAATTTGAATTTTAGCATTCAAATTACCAATCAATACAAATAAATTTATGAAATCAATATTAAAAATTGCTCTTACAAGCGCTTTTATCTTCTTAGTTTCTTTCCAATCTCAAGCGCAATCAAGCAAATACAAGATTATGCTTCAAATGAATAACTATATGGGAGAAGGTGCTTACATCGTTGTTTCTTTAGTGAATTCCGCTAACGAATACGAAAAAACGCTTTACGTAATGGGCGATGACAAAAAATGGTACAAGTCTTTAAAAGAATGGAATAAATTTCACACTGCAAAATCAGAAGATATTAGTGCAAAAACTGGAGCTTCTGTAACGGGCGGTGATCGTAGTGTAACTACTATCGAAATCGAAAATTCTAAAATTAATAAAGGTTACAAATTGCGTTTTGAGTCTGCTGTAGAAGATCAGAAATACTATGTAAGCGATCTTGAAATTCCGCTTACAACTGAAGGTCTTGCAGATAAAACTGATGGTAAAGGTTACATCAAATACGTAAGATTAAGCAAAATATAATCCGATTACATTTCTAGAATACACTCAATGACTCTTTCTTTTTGGCGTTACGTACACTTGGCTTTGGCCTTATTTTCTTCTATTTTTTTGCTTTTGGCTTCGGTAACAGGAATCATTCTGGCGGTCGATGCAGTTCAGGAAAAAACACTTCCGTACAAAGCAGAAGATTTTAATAAAATAACTTTAGGCGAAACCCTGCCAATTTTAAAGAAAGAGTATTCTGAAATTACAGAATTGAGTGTAGATTACAATCAGTTTGTAACGCTTCAAGCTATTGATGCTGATGGAAATGACGTTAAAGCATATATTAATCCAAAAACTGGAAAAGCATTAGGAACTCCTGCAAAAAAAAACGAATTCATCAATTGGGTTACGAGTTTGCACCGTTCGCTGTTTCTTCATGAAGCAGGACGTTTTTTTGTGGGTGTTATTTCTTTTTGCTTGTTATTAATATCAATTTCGGGTTTCGTGCTGGTTTTAAAAAGACAGCGCGGCATCCGAAATTTCTTTTCTAAAATAATCAAAGAATACTTTGCACAATATTACCATGTGCTTTTAGGAAGATTGGCTTTAATTCCAATTTTGATTATTTCGCTTACAGGAACTTATTTATCGCTAGAAAGATTCAACTTTTTTATGGGCGAAGAAAAAGTAAAACCTGTAAAAACAGAACTTTCAGAGAAAGCGCAATCAACTTCAATTTTCAATACTACTTTATTATCTGATGTAAAGAAAATCGAATTTCCTTTTACGGATGATCCAGAGGAATATTACATCATCGAATTGAAAGACCGTGAAGTTGAAGTCAATCAGGTTACAGGAGCTGTAATTTCTGAAAAGCTTTCGCCAATGAGAACTCAATTTGCGGCATTAAGCTTGGATCTTCATACAGGAAGAATCAACGGAATCTGGGCGGTTATTTTAGCGATTGCCTGCATCAATATTTTATTCTTCGTTTATTCTGGTTTTGCGATTACTTTAAAAAGAAGATCGAGCAGAATTAAAAATAAATTTAAAGCTAGCGAAAGTACTTTTATTCTTTTAGTTGGTTCAGAAAACGGAAGTTCGTTCCGTTTTGCTAATTCGATTCAGAAACAATTAATTAATCACGGACAAAAAATTTTTGTTAGCGAATTAAATAAATATGCTGCTTATCCGAAAGCAGAGCATATTATTGTTTTTACGTCAACTCATGGTTTGGGAGATGCGCCTTCTAACGGAACACAATTCAAAACTTTATTAGAAAGACAAAATCAAAATCAGAATATTAAATTCTCTGTGGTTGGTTTTGGTTCTAAATCGTATCCTGATTTCTGCCAATTTGCTATTGAAATTGATCAGCTTTTAGAAAAACAAAAATGGGCAGATCGTTATTTAGATTTACAGACTGTAAATGATAAATCGGCTGTTGAGTTTGTAGAATGGGCAAAATTATGGAGTGAAAAAACGGGAATTCCGTTGGCAACAACTCCATCATTATACAATCATGTTCCGAAAGGTTTGCAAAAATTAATGGTTTTGGATAAAACGCCAATTTCTGAAACTGAACATACTTTTATTCTGACTTTAAGAGCCAATTCAAGAGCTAAATTTAGTTCTGGAGATTTATTAGCAATTTATCCTGCTAACGATCCTAGAGAGCGCCTCTACTCGATCGGAAATCATTCTGGAAATATTCAGTTAGTTGTAAAACTTCATCCAAACGGATTGGGTTCTGGCTTTTTGAATGCTTTAGAACCTGGAAATGTCATAAAAGCTCAAATTGTAAAAAATCCTGCTTTCCACCTTCCAAAAAAAGCAGAAAAAGTAGCTTTTATTTCTAACGGAACAGGAATTGCTCCTTTCTTAGGAATGATCGAACAAAACAAAGCAAAACAAGAACTTCATCTCTATAGTGGATTTAGAATGGAAACGCCAACTTTGATGGCTTATAAAAAGTTTGCTGCCATAATGATGCAAAAAGAATATCTCGATAATTTTCATGTAGCGCTTTCGCGTGAAGCAGAACATATTTATGTGATGGATTTGATTAAAAGAGATTCTTCTTTCTTTACAAATTTATTTAAAAAAGGCGGTGTTGTTATGATTTGCGGTTCGCTTGCGATGCAGAAAGATGTCGAAGCTATTTTAAGTGAATTATGTCTTTCAAAAGGATTAAAAACACTCGAAGAATACAAAGCCAATAAACAATTTTTAACGGACTGTTATTAAAAAAAATATGTCAATCAGGTCTTGCTATTATAAAATTTTATTCCTTTTTGCAATTACTTGCTGTTTATCAGCGCATTCGCAAGTATTACGAAAAAGAACGACTTTGCTTATGGGTGGACGTTTTGATATTAGCATTGTCGGTAAAGATTCGCTTTCGGCAGAACAAAATATTGATATCGTAATTGGAGAAATTACTCGAATTGAAAACTTAATCTCCGATTGGAAATCAGATTCTCAAGTTTCTGAAGTCAATCAGAATGCTGGAATAAAACCCATAAAAGTAGATCGAGAAGTTTTCGAATTGGCACAAAGAGCGATTAAACTTTCTGAAATTACGAATGGTGGATTTGACGTTAGTTTCGCAGCTTTAGATCGTATTTGGAAATTTGACGGCTCGATGACCGTAATGCCTTCGGCGGAAGCCATAAAAAAATCGGTGGAGAAAGTTGGTTATAAAAACATTATTCTAGACAGCACAGCATCGACTATTTTCTTGAAATTAAAAGGAATGAAAATTGGTTTTGGCGCTTTAGGCGAAGGTTATGCAACCGATAAATGCCGCGCCATGATGATTGCAAAAGGTGTTCAAGCCGGAATTATAAATGGTTCTGGAGACATGAGCACTTGGGGAAAACAACCCACCGGAAAAGATTGGAAAATCGGAATTACAAATCCGTTTATGCCTGAAAAGATTTTGGCTGCCGTTCCGCTAAAAGAAGGTGCTGTTACTACTTCTGGCAGTTATGAAAAGTTTGTTGTTTTTAACGGAAAACGTTATTCGCATATTATAAATCCTGCAACTGGCTATCCTGCAACTGGTTTATGCAGTGTAACCGTTTTTGGTCCGAACGCTGAAACCGCCAACGGATTAAGTACTTCTATGATGGTTTTAGGTCAGAAAGAAGGCTTGCTTTTACTTCAAAAATTCCCTGATTACAGTTGTGTAATGATTACTGATAAAGGAAAAATTGTTAAGTCTCAGAACTTTGCTTATAAATTATGAGTTATAAGTTATGAGCTATGAGTTTTACTTTTTGTCTTTTTGAATGAAGCTACTAATACGTAGAGCTTTTATCTAAAAAAACTTCAATTTTCAACACATAGCCCAATATTTAAACCTTGGGAGACATTTTTTGGACAACACAGCAATAATTCCTTTGCGTTCCCAAGGTTGAAACCTTGGGCTATGTTTAATATTGTAAATGCTTCAGCTAAAGCTGGAGACAACTCATAAATAAACTTTGCGACCTTGCGTCTTTGCGAGATTATTCCATATTCATTGGCAATAAAATGCTTTGTGCATAACCTTCTCCCGTCCCGAAGCTTCGGGACACTCAGGAAGAAAACACTAATTCATAATTTACATTAAAATAACATTAGAACCCTCATTGCAATTCTAATAATCTTCTAATTGCTTTATTTAGATTAAATTTAAATTATCATATAAGTTTGCAGCACTTTTACACGCAGACTCAATATGAGAACAACTTTACTACTATTTTTATTTACCATTTCAGCTTGGTCACAGACTGGAAAAATTACAGGAAAAGTCTATTTTACAAATAACGAAACTGCTTTTGGAGCATCTGTTCAAATTTCAGGAACAAAGAAATATGTTGTAGTCGATAATGACGGCCAATTTGAAATAAAAGGTTTGGCTTACGGAAGCTACAACTTGGAAATTTCTTCTATGGAGGCTAAACCAAAAACAATAAATATTTCTGTTAATCGTCCGTTGCATCAGATCAATATTGCATTAGAAAAAATAACAGATCCGAAGGCGCTTAAAGAAGTGAAAATCGAGAAAAGAACCTTCAAAAAAGACATTATAGAAAAAGGTTTTGCAGTTAATGTGATTGAAACGCAAGAAGCTGCAAAAAGAAACTTGCAAACCAATGATTTATTAGACCGTTCTGGCGGTGTTAGAATTAGGCAAAATGGAGGTTTGGGTTCTGCTGTAACTTACAACATCAATGGAATGTCTGGAAATGCGATTCGAATTTTTATCGATGGTGTTCCAATTCAAACTTATGGTGCTTCTTTTAGTTTGAATAGCATTCCGCCAGCTTTAATTGAAAGAATTGAAGTTTTTAAAGGAGTGGTTCCTGCTTACTTAGCTGATGATTCACTTGGTGGTGCCATTAATGTCGTTTTGAAAAAAGGTGCTAAAAACAGTTTAAATGCTTCTGTTTCTTATGGTTCATTCAATACTGTACAATCGAATGTTAATGCTTCTTTTAGAGATAAAAATGGATTTACAGTAAAGGCAAATGCCTTTCAGAATTACTCAGATAATGATTATGAAGTTTGGGGAAAATGGGTTTACAATATCGCACCAAACGGACGTTACGAATACATTCGCGCTAAGCGATTTGAAAGCATGTACCGATCTTTCGGAGGAAGATTAGAAGCTGGTTTTACCAACGTAGATTGGGCTGACAATCTTCTTATCAGTTACAATGGTTCGCAAGATTACAATCAGATTCAGCACGGGCAATACATGACTAAACCTTATAAAGGACGTTTTAGCGAATCTGCTGCGAATGTTTTTAGTGTGACTTACAACAAAAAGGACTTTTTAATTAAGAACCTTGATTTCTCTCTTATCTCTGTTTACAGCCATAGAAATGACGTAATTAACGATACTGTAAAATGGAATTACAATTGGAATGGCGAAAAAGCGCTTGGCCTTTACGGTCAGCCTATTTTAACGAATACTGGAGCACAACAGGGCGCACCAACTATCAATCATATGAAATCGAATATTTTTAATACTCGAGCGGGTTTAAGTTATTCGATTACCGAAAATCATAAAGTGCTTGTCAATGTTATGACTTACATTCTTGACAGAAATGATCTTGATGAAATGCAACCAGAAATTACACGAAATTTTATCGTTACTAGAGATTTAGCCAAAACGGTTTCTTCATTCGCATACGAAATGACAGCATTTGAATCTCGACTGAGAGCGAATCTTTTTTTCAAAAATTATAACTTGAAAAATGAACAGAGAGATCCACAAGTTGTAACTGAAAATGGCCAAAGTGTGGTAAGAGAAGTTGTTACTTCTAAAAGAACAAATTATAATGGTTACGGAATTGCCGCTTCTTACTCTATTCTACCAAAAGTAATGGCTATGGCTTCTGCTGAAAAAGCAATTAGACTTCCTTCAGAAAATGAAATATTTGGTAATCCTGGAGAAAATATCATTAGTAATTCTGGATTGAAACCAGAACAGAGCAATAACTTCAATGCAGGTTTGCGTTTTGGTCCGTATGAAATGAATAATCACAAACTTACGGTTTCAGGAAATGCTTTTTGGAGAAATACGGAAGATAAAATTGTTCGCCAAATTAGTGATCGTGTAAATGAGGCTATTCAAGCTTCTCCGTTTGTGAATTTAGGAAAAGCACAATCTGTTGGTTTTGAAACTTCTTTCCAATATTCTTATAATAATCGCTTTTTTGCAGGGATGAATCTTTCCAAATTCAATGCGCTGTTTAAAGATAAATACGATAAAAACGGAAATATTCTACCGAATTATAACAAACAACTTCCGAACGAACCTTTCTTTAATTTAAACGCCAATCTTCAGTACAACTTTAGAAATGTAGTTCAAAGCAAATCAGAATTGAATCTGTATTACTACTGTGGTTATGTAGCACCATTTTATACTTCGTGGTTAGAAACTGATAGAACTACAGCACAATTTCCTCAAGATTTAGGTTTAAGCTATGTTTTTCCAAACAAACAATTCACAGTAAGTTTTGATGCCCGAAATGTTTTTGATGAACAGGTTTATGACAATTTTGCGGCCCAAAAACCAGGAAGAGCCTTTTATCTAAAACTCAACTATACCTTAAATAAATTTTAATCATTCAATAAATAACTAATTTTTAAATGCTATAAAAATGAAAAAAAACACATTTAAATTATTTACATCTAGCCTACTTCTTGGTGCACTTGCATTGACTACGGCTTGCAGCAGCGACGATAATAAAAATTCAGAGCCTGTTAACCCAGTAACAGACGGTCGTTGGATTACAGTAGCAGGAGCAGTTATGCAGACAAATCCAGGTGATGGAAATGGCGGTACAAAAGTTTTCTCTATCAGTAAAGAAAATGCTATTGACCCTAACTTTTCTGTAAACGTTTACGATAATGGTTCTCCTGTACAATCTAGTAGAACAGCCCGTTTGCAATCTTCTGTAGACGGAAGCACTCTTTTCAATATCACTTATACAGGTGCTAATGGAGGTGAATTCATGACGTACAAAGTAAACGGTGGAAGTAATTTTGCAGAATCTCAGGCAAAAGTTAATATTTCGCAATATGCTGGTACTTCTCCAAGATGGGTAAAACTTTTTGATGGTGATAAAACCGGTGTTGCTGTAAATGTTGCTGCTCCAATTGTCAATACAAACGAAGACAAGACATACAAAAACACAAGAGGAAAAGCTACTGTATTGTCTTTAGATATGCAGAATACTTTAATTTCTGCTTACAAACAATACGATATTCCATTAACTGCTGAAGAAGAAGCACAAGGACACCATATTTACCGTTTAGATGCTCCAACATTAAACAAAGCAGGAAACAAGTTAATTATTGGAACATGGATGCGTAAAACAGATATAACTAACCCAAAAGAAAACGAAAGTTCATTTACACGTTTAGGTTCTAAATCTGTTGTTGTTGATTATCCTTCTTTAGAAAATCCAGTTGTAATTACTTCAAAAGTTGGTTTTGGAGATACTAGCGGATACAGAAGTTTTAACAGTTTTGTGGCTACTGATGGAAATATTTACCAAGCTACACAAAGAGATACTGAAAAAGGTTCTTACATTTTGAAAATTAATCAAAGTAACCAATATGACGATAATTATGTATTTAGTTTAGATACTGCTTTAGGAGTTAAAGGAAGTTATATTGATGCTTGGAGATATGCTGGAAACGGAATCGCTTATGCTGTTTACACTTTTGAAGGTACAGAACAAGGTTTCTTAGCAAGACTTGATTTAAACGCAAGAACAGCAACAAAAGTTGAAGGTATCGATTATGATGCGGACTTAGATTTCGGTCAATACCAAGGTTTTGTTGTTGATGGAAACAACTTCTACATTGCTGTTACTCCAGTTGGAAAAGATGGTAACATTTATGTAATTGATATTCCTTCTGGAAAAGTTACTAAAGGTGCTAAATTGGTAAACAAACCAGGAAACCACTACATTGGGGTATTCTAAAAAATACGGACTGTGAAAACAGTCTGTGAACAATTCTCATTTTGAGATTTTTTTTTAAAATTGGAACATTCCGCTTCTATTCGTAGTAAGCGGAATGTTTGTTTATATACTGTATCAAATCCTATCGGGTTCAATTTAAACACAAAGAAACATAGCTTTACAAACTTTAAAAAGGCGTTTCACTTGTTTAAAAGCACATAGGTAACTATGTGCTTTATTTTTTCCTTCAAGATATTTCTGACGTGCAAAAACTATGTTTCTATGTGTTTAAAATAATTATCAACACGTTAGAATTAGAATTTTGAAGCAAATTCTTTAGCAAAATCTTCCAATTTGATTTTACCATCAACTTTTCCATCATGGTTTAAGAAATCGGCAGCGATAGTTTCGTTTCTCAATCCTGTTCCCATTTCTGTGTATAAACCAGCCATTTCTTCTGGAACTCCTGCTTGAGTCATTCCTCCAAAATATTGCTCGTCTGTAAATTCAATCCAAGGAAGTTCTGGTTTGTCAATTGCAACTCCGAAAGCTTTTACAATTTCTGAAGGTGTTTTTACATCACTAATGATATAACGAATGTTTTTACCTTCCTGAGTTTTCTGCAATTCTTCAGCTGCAGCTTTTGCAATATCTTCTGGATGCACTAACGGAATACGGTTTGATGCTGGAAAATTAGCTCCCATTATCCCCGCTCCTTTTATCATCGGAATATCATTGAAGAAATTAAAATAGAAATATCCTGCTCTTAAAAACGTGATAGAAGTATCCAATTTCTCGTAAATCTTCTCAATATTATACAAACCTGCAATTGGCCCGTTTCCTGTTGGCAAATCGGCTCCAATACTGCTTAGCATTACTACTCTTTTAATGTTAGTCGTTTGAATTGCTTTCGCGAAAGCGTCACCAGCATCGGTAGTGTTTTTAATGATATTTACTCCACCCATATTTGGAGGTGTCATCGCAAAAAGAGCATCTGCATTTGCAAAAGTTTTAGAAAGAAAATCAGCATCGCTAACTGATCCGATTGCGGCTTTTGCTCCTAAATTTTCGATTGCGTTTTTACGATCCGCATTACTGCTGACAACTGTTACATCGTGACCTGATTGTACTAATTGTGCCGTTAATGGCTTTCCTATGTTTCCTAATGAACCTGTAATTATAATTTTCATCTTAAAATGTTTTTTTATTTAACAAGACAAAGGTATCTTTGCACTTACTTTTATACAAGTACTTACCCTAAAGTATGTATTATGACAGCAATTAAAGAATCATCTACTATTCAGGAAAACAAGCAGTATGCGTTGGAAAAATGTCCTGTAACTTTTGTTATGGAGAAAATTGGAGGCTACTGGAAACCTATTATTTTATATCATTTATCGACTGGAGATAAACGTTACAGCGAATTGAAAAGAGCAATTCCGGCTGTGACAGAAAAAATGCTTATTCAGCATTTAAAACAATTAGAAGCAGACGGATTGGTTATTCGCGAAGCAAAACCTGTTGTACCGCCATTTGTAACTTACAAATTAAGTAATGCAGGAACTGGTTTAATGCCTGTTATTGATGCCATGGCTTCATGGGCTTTTAAAATGAAAGACGGCATCTACAACATCTAATAGACACCGCCTTTTCAAACAAAACAAAAACTAATTAACTTAACTTTTTTGGTGAAATTGAACAGGCATTAATTTCACTAGTCGACTTAATTTTATTTATATGGAATAACGCTTGGTTTAATTCTGTTTAATGAAAACCAAAGCTTCTTCATAATTGGCAATTTGTGTGAGGGCATTAAAAATATACTTCGCAACCAAAGCTCCTCCTTCTGAATTAATCAATTCAATGTCATCGTCTGGCGTGTGGTATTGCGGATGTCCGCCTGTATGAAAACCAACTGCAGAAATTGATTCTTTGTAAAAAGAAACATGATCAGAACCTCCTACATCTCCTGCAAATACAATCGGATTTAATCCGCTGTTTTCCTGGAGTTTTTTCATTAATTCTACTCCGTTTGGAAAAGTTCCTGCTCCGCCCATATATAGTTCTTTTTTATCATTTAATCTTCCGACCATATCCATATTCAGCATAACTTTTACAGCTTCTTTTGGAACTGGAAGATGATTAATGAAATACTTTGAACCCAGCAATCCTTCTTCTTCTCCGCTAAACGAAATAAAAATGATGCTTCTTTTGGGTTTAATTTTCATCTTTGAAACTTCTTCTAAAATACATAGCAAAGCTGATACGCCAGAAGCATTATCATCTGCACCATTATGAATGGCAAATGCATCTTTCTTTTTACTTCCAGAACCTTGTCCGCCCCAACCCCAGTGATCGTAATGCGCTCCGATTACAATGTATTCGTTCTTCAAATTAGGATCTGAACCTTCGATATAACCTACAACATTCTGCGTTGCAACAGAATCTGATTTCATTTTATTGATTCCTTCTTTCACAAAAAGTTTAAATGGCTGATAGTAAGATTTACCAAATCCTTTTAAACCATATTTTTTAAAATACTTCTGAATATATGCTGCGGCTTCATTATTTCCTTTGGTTCCAGGAAAACGACCTTCTAATTTATCTGACGAAAGATATTTATCGTGTTTGTAGAAAGTCTTAGACATATTGTTATTTTGAGCATTCAACTGAATGCTAAAGAATAAAATGCTTATAAAAAAGTGTTTTAGCGTTTGCATAGTATTGTTATCGAAAATTAAAGGCTAAGTTCAAAAGAGGTATGTTTGATATATTTTCGATCGTAAGTATACAATACGTGTATTTTCTTGTCTGTTGTTTGAATTATGGCTGGATAACTGAATTCTCCTTTTTCTTGTTTTTCTAAATCGAATAATTTAGTCCATTTTAGACCATCTTTTGAATATTCTACATCTAAAATATTTCTTCCATTGAACCAGTCTTTTCCGATTGGCAATGGATTATTTACTAATAAAAAAAGATTTTTATTTACAGTTAAAGCGTCAATACCAGAATTCGAATTGATGACATTTATAGTATTGGTTCTAATCCAGCTTTTTCCGTTGTCTCCTGACCAGCTCGAAACCACTTTATTGTGTTTGCTTCGAGACAACATCTGAATATCACTTTTGCTATGAATTAAAAATGTAGGCTGAATTACATCAAAATTCTGATTGTTTTCTACCGCTATTTTCTTCCAAGAATCTGTTGCTTCCGTATATTCTTCAACATGCACGCGCCATTCGTCTGTGCCTACACTTTCTGTACTGCTTCCGCATAAAATTACGCCAGGAGTAGTTTCGATTGGTTTGTTTCGAATTGGACCTAAAATTCCGTCTGGAAGATATTTCGGTTCTCCCCAGGTTGTTCCGTTATCTTTCGAAACAATCATAGCGCCAAACCATTCTCTCGGATTTTTTCCAATTTTATAAAACAAATACAAATTCTCGCTTTTGCTTTTAAACAAAACCGGATTCCAACAAGGAAGTGTGTCCCCATTTTTAATTAAGGGCTGAATTAATTCTTTAGGCGAAGACCATTTTTTGTCTTTATAAGCCGAAATATAAATTCCGACATCTTTTGCACCTTCATATTTTCCGCCAAACCAAGCTGCTAGAATCTCGTTTGGTTTGTATTCAACCAAAGTCGATGCGTGACTGTTTGTTGTAACAGGCGGATCTGCAATATAACTGCTTTCTATATTTACTGCTTTTTGGGCTTTTATTGTATTCGAAAAAAGAAAAACCACTAGTAATGCGGCTGTAGTATATTTCATTTTTAAAATCATTTTATTCTGATAAAAATTAATATTATTTCCCTTTGTTTGAAATTATTAAACACATAGAAACATAGTTTTAATAAATAGAACCATGCTCTATGTGTTATAATTAATTTGTACAATTTCACCCGAGGGATGTTATTTTGTAAATGAATTCAAGTTGGGGCAAAAATTCAGTGACAATTGTATAAAACAAAAGGAGAGTTACCTCTCCTTCCGCTCAAGTAACAAATCGATTGATCTTTTACTTTACCAAATTAATTATTTTGTGTCCCACCAAAGTCTTGTACCTCCTGAATCTGGACCTCCTAATTTAGAAACTCCATCTTCTACAGCAGCTTTGTTTGATGAGTACTCATTTGTAGTGTAAATAATTCTTTTCATTAAAGATTTACCAACTCCAGCATCTGGGTTATCAGTATTTAAAACTGGATAGATTACTTTAGCATCACTTCTACGTAAATCTGCCCAAGCTTCCCAAGATTCTGGGAAAATTGCTAAGTATTTTTGAACTGCAATTTGAGTTCTTTGATCAGCAGTAGATGCAGACCAAGCAACTGGCAATTTAACTGGAATATCTTGTAAATCTAAAGTTGGGAACAAAGTCAAAATGTTTGGCAATGTTGGCAATGTTGTTCCAGCTAGGTAAGCGTTAATTTCAGCTGGTTCAGTAACTCCCCATTGTGCAAGAGATAATCTAATACCTGTTTCATACAAAGTTTTAGCATCTGCACCCATGTTCCATCCATTTAAAGCTCCTTCTGCTCTACTCAAGTAGTTTTCAGAAGCCATAAAGATTTCAATGTTTTTAGTTTCACTAAGTGTGTTATTAGGACCATTTCCTAAAACATTATTGTTGAATTTCGAGAATTCTGTAGCTCCAAATTGATCTTCTAAACCTCCAACTGGATTTCCTCTGTATGCTCCTGTAGCAACTGGTGCAAACCATCTTTCCAAACGTGGATCGTTGTAACCAACTAAGATACTTTCCATAGAAGCCGACATTACATAACCCCAGCTGTTTACAATCATGTTTAAATTGTTTGGAGTAATGTTACTAGCTTTAAAGTAAGCGCTTTGAGCATTTGTCTCCATAACACCAGCAGCTACCGCAGCTTCTGCTTGAGTTTTTGCTGTTGCAGGTTCTTTATCAGAAATTCTTAATGCTAAACGTAATCTTAAACTGTTTCCAAAGACTCTCCATCTGTCAACATTTCCTGCATAAACTCTATCATTTGGGGCAAGAGAAGCAACCGAAGTTGCAGAAGTAGAAGTTAATGTTGCATTTGCTTCGTCTAATAATTTAAAGAAATCTGTGTAGATAGACTCAACACTGTCGTAAGGAACTTTTTCTTTTCCGTTACCAGCTTCAGTGTAAGGAATTGGTCCGTAAGCATCAACCATTTGGTTGTACATGTAAACTTTCCAGATTTTTAAAACTGCAGTAGCTTCTGCGTTTCCTTCAGATGCTTTTAAGGCATTTGTTAAAGCTGGAGCAGCAACTGTGTAAAATCTTGTCCATCCTCTACCTTCGTACCCATTAACGAAAGCATTTCTTTCAGTTCCATATCCACAGTTTAAGTAGTGGATAAAAGTTGAAGATAAAATACCTGTTGCAATACCCCAAGTACCTTGATCATCTACACCTGGAGATGAATAAGAACCATTGTGGATACCTGCATATAGTGCAGATGCAAATGCAGGACCTGCTAAAGTAGCATCTAACTGATCTTCTGTCAATGAATTAGGATCTTTGTTTATTTCGTCGAAATCCTTTGTACAGCTAGAGAAAGTAGACAGCATTGCTATCGCCAGTCCTAGTGTTTTTATTTTAAAACTATATTTCATGATGTCTCTTTTTTAATTAAAATCCGAATTTAACATTAACTCCGTATTCTCTCGTTGAAGGAATGTTGAAAGATTCAATCCCTTGTAAGTTTCCTGTACCTGCACCAGCTTCTGGATCAAAGTATTTAGCTTCGTTTAAGAAGAAGAACAAGTTTCTACCTACTAATGAGAAATCGATGCTTGAAAATCCTGAGTTACCTAATAAACGTTTTGGCATTGAGTAACCAAAAACAAGTTCTCTTAATCTGATGTTTGTAGCATCATAAACAAATGGCTCTGCAATTGGAGTTCTTTGACCGATTGCTGTCCAGTATTGTTCAGCGTTGATGCTTGCTGTGTTTTGAGTGTAAGTTCCGTTTCCGTTATCTACAACACCATCAACAACTATTCCACCATTTCTTCCTGCTAAAGTAATATCACTTACCCCTAAACCTGCTTGTCTAGCTTGAGTGTATGAAATAACTTCACCACCGATTCTGAAATCAACTAAGAAGCTTAAAGAGAAATCTTTGTATTTGAAATTATTTTTGAAACCTGCAGTCCAATCTGGGTTAAAGTTACCAGCACGAACATCAAAACCATTTGTTGCTAATGGGATACCTGCACTATTTACTAAAATTTGTCCAGCTTCATTTCTTTGGAAACCTTTGATGTATAAATCACCATATTCTCCACCTTGAACAACTTTACTTCTAACTAAACGTCCTTCACCAATTACTAATTCATCACGTCCTTCAAAGATAGATTTTACTTTTGACTTATAAGAAGCGTAGTTCGCTGTAATATCCCAAGTAAAGTTTTCTGTTTGAATTGGAGTTGCAGTAAGCGTGAACTCAATACCTTTATTTTCAATATCTCCACCGTTTACGATTGCTCTAGAATATCCAGAAGGCTCAGGAGTGTTGATGTAGAAAATTTGGTTGTTAGTTAATGTTTTAAAGTATGTGAAATCTAAACCTAAACGGTTGTTGAAAAATCTAACATCAGCACCAAACTCATTAGAAGAAGAAATTTCAGGCTTCAAGTTTGGATTTGCTTTTGTGTTTTGTCCGTATAACATACCACCGTTACCTCCGATGTATGAAAATCTTTGTTGTGTTTGATAAGGATCTGTATCGTTACCAACTTGTGCGTAAGAAGCTCTTACTTTTGCAAAACTGATTACTTCTGGTAATGTAAACATATCAGAAAGAACAGCAGAAAGTCCGAAAGATGGGTAGAAATAATCTTGTGGTAAAGTAGAAGACCAGTCATTTCTAGCTGTTAAATCTAAGAATAAATAGTTTCTGAAACCAACTTGACCAAATCCGTAAACAGAGTTAATTCTTTTTTCTGAAGCTGTAGAAGTAGATTGAATTGTTTGCACGTTTGATAATGCAAAGAAGTTTCTTTTACTTAACACACCACCAGATCCTAAAGATGAACTGTTTTGTTGCAATGAACTCGTACCAGCGTTAAGACCGATAGAGAAATCACCGAATTTTTCATTGTAAGATAATAATGCATCAATGTTTAATTCGCTCACTGTTTCATAAGATTCGCTGTATGAACCCATGTTGCTATTGAAAGCTGCAGTTGCATATCTATTTCTTACGTTTCTGTTTGTCATTTGGTCTAAACCAGCTCTACCTTGTAAGCTTAAAGTTTTTGTAAGCTCATATTTAAGAGAAGCTAAACCAATAAATCTATTTCTTTTATCTGTACGAGCATCATCTCTTAAAGCAGACCAGTATGGGTTTCCACCTGGAGCTCCAGTTTCGTCAAGGAAATAGTTTACTTGTCTTTGTCCTGCAGCATCAAAATATTCGAAATCTTTGTAATCGTTGTAAGCAATACTACGAGGCAATAAGTAAGCAGATGTACCGATAGATTCTTCACCAGTTCTCAATAAGTTATCGATATCCTGAACGATGTAGTTTGTTTTTACATCTAATGATAATTTATCAGTGATTTTGCTTGTCAATCTTAAGTTAAGATTGTGTCTGTCCATTTGGTTTCCTCCAACAATACCTTCAGCACGTGTGTTAGTATAAGAGAAATAACCTTGCGCTTTTTCGTTACCAGCTGTAACTGTTAAAGTGTTTGCTAAGTTATAACCAGTTTTGTAGAAATCAATAACGTTATTTGGCTGTGGAGAATAGCTTTGTGTAGCTGGTCCAGCATAATTTGGATTACGAACCAACTGCCAAGCAGATACCTGACGTCCGTCTAAAGGTGCACCCCAGCTTGAGCTTGAGTTAGAAATATAATTTCCGTTTGTACCTTGTCCGTATTCGTTTTGTAAATTCATCAAGTTATAAGCAGAAGAAGCCATAAAGTTAGATGATAACGAAACTGAAGTTTTTCCAGATTTACCAGATTTAGTTGTAATTACGATTACACCATTTGATGCTCTAGATCCGTAAAGAGCTGCTGCAGATGGTCCTTTCAAAACAGTCATCGAAGCAATATCTTCTGGGTTAATGTTAGAGATACCATCTGGCTGTGTCGTTCCTCCAGTATCAATATCAGGGTTTGTATTCGTTGTACCATTACTAATTGGCACACCATCTACAACATAAAGAGGCTGGTTGTTTCCGTTAAGAGATCTGTTACCTCTTAAAGTAATTCTAGAAGAAGAACCAACACCATTAGAAGTTGTAGAGAAGTTAAGACCGGCAACTTTACCAGAAAGTGAGTTAGCAACGTTTAATGATCTAGCTTCAGACAATTCGTCTACTGAAACGTTTTGTGCAGAATACGTAATTGCTTTTTTCTCTCTTTTAATACCAAGAGCTGTAACAACTACTTCTCCTAACTGCTGCGTATCTGGGCCTAACGATACGTTAATTGTAGTTTGTGTTCCAACAGCAACTTCTTTAGTAGAAGATCCTACGTAAGTAAAAACTAAAACTGCTGATTGATTAGGAACATTAATACTGTACTTTCCATCAAAATCTGTAGAAGCACTTGTTTTAGTTCCTTTAACAATAATATTTGCTCCAGGAATTGGAATTCCGCTTTGAGCATCTGTTATCGTTCCTTTTACTGTAGTCTGCGCTTCTAGGTTTTGGAAACCAAAAAGGCATATGACCAACAGTAATTTTAGTACGCTTTTAATCATATTAGTTGTTTTTTTAGAGTTAATAACATGTTAAATTTAAGAATACCTTTTGTTAACAATACATAATTTCGACAAATAACAATTTTGCAAAGGTGTTGGTGAAAGTTTACCATAAAAATGAAAGAAAACGTTTTCATTTGTAATCCAACTCTTCCTTATTTTAAAGGCCAAAATCTATTAATCTAATAGATTTTGGCCTTTTTTAATTGTATTCACTTTTTTAACTAAAAATCGTTTAAAAATATTCGGTATTTAACACTTTTTAGTTCGAAACCTTGAATTTGGTTTTTAGGACATCTGTCGAGTTTCCACCAACCATTACTTCGAAATCACCTGGCTCCACAATAAACTGTAACTGTCTGTTATACAGACCTAATTCGTCTTTAGTAAGTGTAAATTCTACATTTTTAGTTTCTCCTTTTTTAACATTTAATCTCTTAAAACCTCTTAAAGTTTTCTCTGGAGTCGTCACAGAACTGTACACATCATTTACATATAATTGAACAACTTCATCTCCATCCAAATTTCCAACGTTTTTCACATCAACTGAAACTTTTACTTCGCCGTTTGGCTTAATTTCGTTTGAACTAATTTTTAAATTCGAATACTCAAACTTCGTATAACTTAATCCGTAACCGAAAGTATACAAAGGATTTTCGCTTTCGCTAACGTATTTATGAATCGCTGACGGTTTTTGGTTATAATATATAGGTAACTGTCCTACTGATTTCGGAACTGTAATTGGTAATCTTCCACCTGGGTTGTAATCTCCAAATAAAACATCGGCAACAGCTCTACCACCAAATTCTCCTGGGAACCATCCTTCTAAAACTGCTGGAATGTTATCTGCAATCCAATTTGTAGAAAGCGGACGGCCGTTTAACAACACACAAACTACTGGAGTTCCTGTTTTTTGAATAGCTTCGATCAATTCTTGCTGTATTCCGTGTAAATTCAAATCAGCAACGTCTCTGTTTTCTTCAACCAATTCGTTTGATTCTCCTAAAACTACAATCGCAACATCTGCTTTTTTAGCGGCTTCGATTGCTGGTTGCATGTCAACTTTTTCTAAATTCCAACGCAAGTGAGCTCTGGCTCCCCAGCCTCCTTCCCACATTTCAATGCGGACTTTATATTTTTTACCTGCTTCAATTTTTTTAGGAGTTGTAACAATACTTGTCGCTCCTTTTGTCCAGTTGTCGATAACCAATTGATCATCAACCCACATCCTGATTCCGTCATCTGAACTCAAACCTAACCAACCATCAAATGATTTGTCTGATTGGATATAACCTGTCCAACGGATAGAGAAATCATCAACATTTACTCCATCTCCAGGAGCCCAAGGCCAGTCAAATTCTAATTGGTTGTCAATACGAGTTAAAGCTGGAGTTCCCTCTAAATTTCTGTTATTGAAATATTCTCCTTTTAATCCGTTTTGAGATCCGTCAGAAGTGAATAAATATTTAGATGGAATAGCTTGACCTTTTACAATAAGCGGCACACCTTCTTCATAAACAACATTCGCTGTTTTTCCCATTACTTGCTGAACACCTTCAAAAACGGTTACTCCAACACTATTTTTAGGAGAGTAACCTCCAAGTCTTGAAGCATTTGCGTTTGGCCCGATAACAGCAATGTTTTTAATATTTTTGCTTAATGGCAAAATATTATTTTCATTTTTCAATAAAACCATTGATTTATGAGCCGCTTCTAAAGCAACTGCCTGGTTTTCTTTTGTATGAAAACGCTCTTTAATCAAGTTTTTATCTGTGTACGGATTTTCAAATAATCCTAATAAGAATTTCAAACGTAAAACTGCTCCCGCTGCACGGTCGATGTTTTCCATTGTCAATTTCTTTTCATTTACTAATTCAATGATTGTGTTTTGCCAAAATTCGTTAGAGAAATCGTAAAACTGCATATCAACACCCGCAGAAACCGCTTCTCTAATACTTTCTTTTGGAGAATCAGAAACTTTATGAGTTGTTTGAATGTATTTAATAGCTCCTAAATCTGAAACTACAAGTCCTTTGAAACCCCATTCTTTTCTCAAAACATCAGTCAATAACCAATGATTTGCAGCACAAGGAATTCCGTCTAACTCAGAATATGCACACATTGTTCCTAAAGCACCACCTTTTGTAAATGCTTTTTGGAAAGATGGCAAGTGATCTTCTCTAGCAGAACGCTCTCCAACCAAAATCGGCGAAGAGTTTCCTCCTGCTTGTGGAATACCGTGAACTGCAAAGTGTTTAGGCTCAGCAATAATAGAACGATCTGATTTTAAATCATCTCCTTGCAATCCTTTGATGAATGCTAAACCAATTTCACTATTTAAAAAAGCATCTTCTCCAAAAGTTTCAGCAACTCTCCCCCATCTTGGTTCGCGTCCTAAATCTAAGTTTGGCCCAAAGCCAAAATGAACTCCATGAGCTCTAGCTTCCATACCGATTACTTTTCCAACTTTATCTAAAACAGAAGTATCCCAAGTTGCACCAAGTCCGATATTCATTGGAAAAGTTGTACTTCCTTCGTCTAAATATCCGTGAAGCATTTCACACATAATTAAAGCTGGAATTCCCCAACGGTTTCCTTTAATTACGTTGGTTTGAAGATCGTTGATCATTTTCGCTGAACGCGGATAAAGGTCATGAATCGCTCCAATTCCTAATTTTCCAATTTTTTCAGCTGATTTTCCTTTAGCGAAATCTTCTTTATCTTTAAAAAAATCTCCTCTATACATATCCATCTGACGCACTTTTTCTTCAAGCGTCATCTGGCTTAACAAGTCTTTTACTCTGTCTTCAACAGGTGCTTTCGCATCTTGATACAGATACTTTTTCTGGGCGTGGGTCTGGTTTAAAAAACCAACAGCCATTACAAAAATAATGGCCGTTTTCCTCATTCTTAATTGTAACATAGTTGTGTGTGTTTAATTTTGGATCACTTTAAGCTTTGTTCCATTCACAAAATCATTATGCGAAATAAAAAAAGTATTAAGTGATTTTCCGTTTAGCTCAATCGAGTTGATTTTTCCATCATTATTGAGTTGTCTTTCAATTACAATGCTTTCTTTTTTATAATATGTTGGATCTAATTTGATCGTAATTCTATGAAACATTGGCGCTGTAATGGTGTAAATTGGGTCTCCCGGAGAAATTGGGTAAATTCCCATCATCGAATACACCAACCAAGCCGACATCGTTCCTGTATCATCATTTCCTGGCAATCCTTTTGGCTCATTTTTGAAATGCTCTCTAACCAATCGTTTCACATGATCTTGCGCTTTATATTCTTCGCCTTTCACATAATTGAACAAATACGGATTGGCGATATCTGGCTCATTTGCCATATCAAATTGTTTGGTATCGAAGATTTTCTGCAATTGTGCTGAAAAAACTTTTTCACCGCCCATTAATTTCATTAATCCCTTAATGTCATGCGGAACCATAAAATTATACTGATAAGCATTTCCTTCTATAAAACCAACATTTTCTTCAAAATTAGCACCAGAAGTAGGATCAAAAGGTTCGTACCAATCTCCGTTTGCAGTTCTTGGGCGAAGCAAATTCAGATTCTTATCAAATAATTTTCTGTAGGATAACGAACGATTATAAAAACGTTTTACATTGTCTTTATCCCCAAATTCGTTAGCCATAACCGAAATAGCATGATCTGAAATATTGTATTCCTGAGTCGTCGAAACTGGGCCTTTGTTATCGGTTGTCAAATATCCTTTTTTGATATAATCTTTCAATCCTGGACGAAGCGGATTATTTTCAATATTATCAGCACCTTTCAACATTGCATAATACGCTTTATTAACATCATAATCACGAACTCCTCTCATGTAAGTATCTGTAAGCACAATACTTGCAGGATCACCAACCATAGTAAACGTTTCAGTCGAATTCAATTCCCATTTTGGTAACCAGCCGTTTTCATCAAACATATCCAACATACTTTTTACCATATCAGATTGCTGTTTTGGATAAACCAAAGACATTAACGGATGTACATTTCTATACGTATCCCATAATGAAAATACGGTATAACGAGTCCCTTCGGTTTTACGAATTTTAGTTCTTTTGATTACTGAATAGTCTCCGTTAATATCATTTAAAGTGTTTGGATGAATCAGAGTGTGGTACAAAGCCGTGTAGAAAATCGTATTGTCGTCTTTTGAACCGCCTTCAACCAAAATTTTAGATAATTCTTCGTTCCATTCGTTGTAGGTTTCTTTATAAATTGCATCAAAAGATCTGTTACCCACTTCTTTTGCTAAGTTTTCACGGGCATTTTCGATACTTACGTACGAAATTCCGATCTTCACTTCAACCGTTTCTTGTTTGTCGAATTTATACGTAAAATAACTTCCAATACTATCACCTACAACTGTTTTAATGGTATTATCCATCATTCTCGCTTTTCCGTTGTAACCCATCCATTGCGCTTCAACACCGTTGTATTTCGTAGGCTTTTTCCAAACTCCGAATTTATCAGCTGGTTTAGAAAATTGAGCCACAAAATAAACTGGGTAAGCATCTTCTGGGCTGTTGTAACAAAACGAACCAACCGAACGCATTCCTTCAATTTCTGTCGGTGACACTACTTTTATCATTGCACCTTCTTCATTTGTTAAACCTAAACCAAGATTTAATAAAATATTAGACTGCCCTTTCGGGAAAGTGAATCTGCTAATCCCAACTCGTTTTGAAGTCGTGAATTCGCCTTTTACTTTGTACTTGTCGATGTTTACGCTGTAATAAGCAGCTTTTGCAACTTCATTAGAATAAGTCGAACCGTATTTTAAATGATCGATTTCTACTGCTCCAGTCGTTGGCATCAATAAAATAACACCTAATTCTGGACATCCAACGCCACTTAAATTCACTTGACTAAATCCAGTCAAAAAAGTATTTTCATTCACATACGGATTAGAAAGCCATTGACTGTCTTTTTCCATCGGAGTATTTTTTACTCCAGCCACATTAAACGGACTAATACTTGCCATTCCGCGCGGTGCAATTGGGCCAGGAAATGCCGCTCCATAATTAGAAGTTCCAATAAATGGATTGACAAAATCTGCAGGTTCTTGCGCAAAAATACTAATGCTAAAAAACAGCATGTATAAAATACATGCTGTCTTAAATTTATATTTATTATTTAAAACCATAGGTTTCTTTCTTATCTGTTAATCGCTTCAATTTTTAAAGCCCAAGCTTCTTTTGCAGGAAGGTTGTTTCTTAAACTTTCTGGAATAACTACTTTAAATCCGTTTCCTTCTTTTGTCCATTTTAAAGAAGTTTTAGAACCTAACATTGTAATTTTTGTTCCTTTTTTAGGGCTGATTGCTTTTACTGTAACTTCAGCAGGAATTTTATCTTCTCCTTCTTTAGCTAAATAAAATGCGAATACATTTCCAGCTTTATTTTGTGTGAAACAAATATTTTCTTCTTTGTAAGGCTCGATTGGTTTTGTGTTGTAAATCGCTGTGCTGTTTACTTTCATCCAATCTCCGTAAGCTTGTAATAAATCGTAAGCTCCTTTATCCCATTCTCCTTCTGGACTTGGTGCAACGTTTAACAATAAGTTCCCACCTTTTGCTACAATATCAATTAGCAAATGAATTCCTTGTCTTCCAGTCATATAAGTTGCTCCTGGAGAATAAGACCATCCTCCGCCAGCTGGAATACAAGATTCCCATGGGTAAGGCAAAGTTTTAGCAGGAACGCGTCCTTCTGGAGTTAAGTAGTTTTGGTTTTTACCGTGAACGGCTCTATCTACTACGATTAATCCTGGTTGTTTAGCACGAGCTTTTGTAACCAATTCGTCCATTTTCGGATCTTGATCTACTACTCTGTGTTTGATGAAACCGTTTTTAGATTCGTTTTCTGTAAACTTCTCGTCGTAGTTTTCTTTGATGTTAACTTGGTCTCTTTTTCTAACCCATCCTCCATCTAACCATAAGATGTCAACTTTACCATAATTAGATAAGATTTCTAAGATTTGGTTGTGAGTAAAATCAACATATTTCTGCCATTTTTCTGGATATAAAGACGGATCGTAGTTTACGTTTCTGTCGAATGGTGGAAAATATGGATCCCAATAGTTTTCGTTATGCCAGTCTGGTTTGGAGAAATAAGCTCCAGTTGAAATACCTTCTCCTCTAAAAGAGTTGAAAATTTCTTTTAAAACGTCTGCTTTTGGATTTGTATGAAAAGGAACGTCATTGCTCGTAATTTTATAATCAGAATATTTAGTATCATACATATTAAATCCGTCATGGTGTTTTGTCGTGAAAACCATGTACTTCATTCCAGCATATTTAGCTGCTTTTGCCCATTTTTCAGGATCAAATTTCACAGGATTAAATGTTTTTCTTAACCCTTCATAATCTTTTATGTAATCATTATAGTTAGATGGATTACTTCCTTTTTTACGCTCACACCATCCGTAATCTTCTGGACAAATAGACCAAGATTCTACAATACCCCACTGGCTGTAAGTTCCCCAGTGCATTAGCAAACCAAATTTTTTGCCTTGCCATTCGTCAAGGTTTTTTAATACTAACGGATCTGTTTCTGGTACGTATCTTTCATCTTCATAAATCGCTTGCGCGAAAATCTGAGCTGAAAATAAAAGGGCGATAATGAATATTCCTCTTTTCATCTTTAATCTATTTATTAGGTTTTATTTATTTTTTTGTTTTTAGTTTAATAGGTAATCTTAATTTAATTTTTCAAGTATCGGCTGATCTGTAAAAGTTAATTCTGTTTTGTTACTTTCATTAAGCTGCTCCAATACAACAAACTTATTCTCACCAGCTTTCAACCAACAGCCTGGCACATAAAGCGTTTGCTGTGGTCCTACTTTCCAGTAGCGTCCAAGATTGTGGCCATTTACAAATACAATTCCTTTTCCCCAATTTGTCATATCAAGAAAAGTATCTGCTGGCTTATCTATGTTTACAGTTGATTCGTACAAAACTGGTCGTCCCGATTTTACCGTTTCACTTTTAATAGCTGGAACTTCATTCATCGGCATTTTATACATTTCCCATCCTCCACTAATTTCAAATTCATTTAAATATACTGGAGAAATAATTCCTTTAGTATTATGAACTATTTCGGCACCATAATTAATACGCCCCATGTTTTCAACTAGAATTTCTAAAATACCGTTAAAAGGAATCGTAACATCCAACTCGTAGTTTTTGAAAACTCTATTCAACTCACCCGCTTTAACCCCGTTTACATAAACTGTAGCAAAGTCTCTTAATCCTTCAATTTTTAATTTACCAGAAATAGGCTGCGTAAATCTTTTTCTATACAAAATATACCCATTTCCTTGTCCCAATTTTTCAAATGTCAAAGGCTGGTCATTTACAACAGGTTTTTCTTTTTTTATCCAACTTAAAACATCCATATTAGATTTTATAAGCTGATTAGGGTATTTTGTAACGGTTATTTTCTCTGGAATTGGAGCCAATTTCGTTTTAGAATACTTTTGCATTATTTCACGGATAGCCATATATTTTGGCGTTGCCCAGCCTGCTTCGCTAATAGGAGCATCATAATCATAGCTTGTAATATCAGGCTGAATATCCATTTCTTCATTATAATTTGCTCCAGAAGTAAAACCGAAGTTAGTACCACCGTGTACCATATAATAATTGAAAGAAACGCCTGCATCAAGGTATTTTTTAGTTTGACTTGCAATCTCTTCAGATCCAATTTTAATGAATGGTTCTGCCCAATGATCTAACCAGCCAGAATAAAACTCTGCTACCATGTAAGGCCCTTGTCCTTTATGGAATTTATCTACCTGCTTCTTTAAATTATCGATATTAGATTCTCCATTTGCAGTTGGCAACACGCCTTCAACACTACCGCCTTCAAACAGCCAAGTACCATCAGAAGTAAAAAAAGGTTCTGGAAACCCAGTTTGTTTAAGCATATTGTAAATTGCTGTTTTGTATGCTTTATGATCATCAGCAGTGATATCTGTTCTTTGAGAAACATAAGAACCGAATTCATTTTCAGCCTGAACCATAATAATTGGCCCTCCTTGGTTAGCAAAAAGTCCTTTTACCTCTGCATACAAATGTTCCAGATACGTTTTACAAGCTTCTAAAAATGCTTTGTTATTGGTACGAATTACTAAATCTGGATTATTTTGCAACCACCAAGGATATCCTCCAAATTCCCATTCACCACATGCATACGGACCTGGTCTAAGAATTACATACAATCCTTCACTCTTAGCAAGACGAACAAACTCTGCTAAATTTTTATTTCCTGTTTTAAAATCCCATACGCCAGGCTCTATTTCGTGATAATTCCAAAATACATAAGTTGCCACGGTATTCAATCCCATGGCTTTAAGCATTTGCAATCTATGTTTCCAATACTCTTTAGGAATACGCTCATAGTGCATTTCTCCTGAATGTATTTTTATAACTTTCCCATCTTGACGAAATTCTCCATTAGATATGGAAAATCCTTTCGTTTGTGCTTTAGTAAAAAACGGCATCAAACAAATCAATAATATCCCGAGCTTAAATAATATCTTATTCATTTTTTTAAATAATTAATCAATTAAAATTTCATCGACAAATAACCAAGAGCTTTCTCCTTTTGGACTTTTCTTTAAGTTGCCTGCAATTACTTTTACAAAACGTGCATTTTGTTTTTGGAAATTGATTTTAAAATCTTTCAATTCTGGAACTGCATTTACAGCATAAGGACGCGTAATTTTCCCTACTTGAGTGTATTTAATTCCGTCTGTAGAAATCAACACTTTAACTTGAATTGGAAAATTAACTCCTGCTCCTTGACTTTCTAAAGCTCCAACTTTTACTTGTTCAATACTTTCTACTTTTTCTAAGTCAATAACCAATTCCATATCGTTAACCAACCAAGCTTGCCATTGACCGTCATGGAAATTTTTGCTTCCGCGAATGGTGTTCACCATAGTATTAGCGTCTCCTTTATAACTCTGATTGAAAGGAGTTAAGTATTTCACTTTTTTCGCAAATGCTTTATGGAAAACTATAGTATCTGTATATGTTTTTCCAACTGGTTTGTCATCTTGAAATAAAGAAGCTTTTAAAACAGTAGTTTCTTTGATTTCAATTGGAGCAACATATTTTGCAGCATGGTGATCGATGCTTTTATCTCCTAAAACGTAACGAATGTCTGGATTAGGAAATTCATTTTTCAATTCTACTTTAATTTGTTTATTAGTCAAATCTGCTGTTGAAGAAGCCGTTACCAAATAAGCACTTTTCGCATAATTGATTCCTAAATAATCGTAACGTTTGAATAATGAAAATAATCTTGTTGTAAAATCATTCCAATTGCGTTTTTCTTTCGGACTCCATAAAGTTTCTGATAATGCTGCCAATCTTGGGAAAATCATGTATTCAGAATCTTTTGGTAATGCTAAATGTTCTGCCCATAAATTTGCTTGTCCACCTAAAACGTGCGCAGCTTCTTGAGGCGTCATTGTAGAAACTACAGGGTCAAATTTGTACACTTCGCTTAACGGATTGTAAGCATCAAATGCTAAAGGCTCTTCGTTCTGAGGACCTTGGTAAAAGTTGAAATAACAAGGAGATTCTGGAGTCATAATTACGTCATGACCTTGATCTGCTGCTTCAATTCCGCCTTTCATTCCTCTCCAGCTCATTACCGTTGCATCTGGAGCTAAACCTCCTTCTAAAATCTCATCCCAACCGATAACTTTTTTACCTTTTGAGTTGATGTATTTTTCCATACGTTTTACAAAATAACTTTGCAATTCGTCAACACTTTTTAAATGTTCGTCTTTGATTCTTTTTTGACAATGCGGACATTTTGCCCAGTTGGTTTTAGTCGCTTCATCACCACCAATATGAATATATTTTGAAGGGAAAATTGTAATTACTTCATCAATTACATTTTGTAAAAATTCAAAAGTAGATTCTTTTCCTGCACAATAAATATCTGTCAAAGGCCAAACTCCACCCGACGGAACACCAATTTTCTGATCAAAACAAGCCAATTCAGGATAAGCTGCAATTGCACTGCTTACGTGCGCTGGCATTTCGATCTCAGGAATAATTTCGATTCCTTTTGTTGAAGCATATTTTACGATTTCTCTTAATTCATCTTGTGTAAAGAAACCTCCATAAGTTCCTTTTTGATCTGCTGTTACCGGAAGTCTTGCATTCCATGATAAAGTTTCCTGATCTACTCTCCACGCACCAACTTCTGTCAGTTTAGGGTATTTTTTAATTTCAATTCTCCAACCTTGATCATCAACTAAATGCATATGCAAAACGTTCATTTTGTGCATTGCCAAACGATCAATTGTAGCCAGAATATAATTTTTATCGAAGAAATGACGAGATAAATCCAACATTAAACCTCTCCATTTAAAACGAGGTTCATCGTTAATTGTTAAACTCGGAATCTCCCATTTTGCAGAAGTAATAGCAAATTTACTTTCAATAGCTTCAGGAAGTAATTGTCTAACACTTTCTAAACCATAAAGAAAACCTACATTTCCTTTCGCAGAAATCACAATATTGGTCGGATTTACATCTAAAACGTAAGCTTCATTTTTTAAGTTCGGATCTACTTTAAACTGAACATAATTACTTACTGGCGCTTTAGTTGTCGTTTCAGGTTTCCAACCTGCAGCAACTTCAAATTTAGAAGCCAAAGCATTTGCAGCATCTTTTTGGAAATCACCGTTTACGACAAACTTGGTGTCTTTTGTAAATTCAAAAACACCTGTTTTAATAAGAGTCTGACTCGGTTTCGGAATAATACGAATATCATTCTCCGTGTAAATTTTCTGCGCATTAGCAGAGAAAACTGAAGTGATTAGGGTTAATAGGAATAGTAATTTTTTCATTCTTTGTTTTTTGGTTTGTCTCTTTGTGGTTAATTTTTAAACACATAGAAACATAGTTTTTTAAGTTTAGTTTGTCATTTCGACGTTAGGAGAAATCTCCGCGAGTAGCTCCTCATAGTAATTCACCAATCTTTGTAGAGTTGCTTGCGGAGATTTCTCCTAACGTCGAAATGACAAATATTACGTCAACTTTGTCAAAGTTTAAAACTTTGACAAAGTTCTAACGTCATAATTATTTATTATCCCAAGACATTTTAAATTTCGCATCTTCCATTCTGTGACCTTTTGCATCATCAGAAACTGCGTAATTAAATCCTGATCTTAGGCTATAACCTGCGTATTCACCGTTTTTATTCAAAGCAATAAAACCAACTTGCAGGTATTCCATGTCTTTGTGGTTTTTATGTTTGTTGTAAATACGCTCTGTAATTTCTTTACAAGCATCGTAAGGAGATTTTCCCTGACGCATTAATTCAACAACCATTGCGCTTCCAGCAGTTCTAATAACAGCTTCACCCAAACCTGTTGCCGCTGCAGCTCCTACTTCGTTATCCAAGAAAAGACCCGCGCCGATTATTGGGGAGTCACCGACGCGTCCGTGCATTTTCCAAGCAGCACCGCTCGTGGTGCATCCGCCAGAAAGGTTGCCATCTTGGTCTAACATTAGCATACTTATGGTATCGTGATTTTCTATATTGATAACTGGTTTGTATTTAGAATCTTCCAGCCATTTTTTCCAGTCTTTTTCAGATTCTGGAGTTAACAGATTTTCTTCTTTAAATCCTTCTGATAAAGCAAACTGTAACGCACCTTGTCCCGCTAACATAACGTGAGGCGTGTTTTGCAATACTCTTTTTGCAACAGAAATTGGGTGTTTAATTCCTTGCAAGAAACAAACAGATCCGCAATTGCTATTGTGATCCATGATACAAGCATCTAGAGTTACTTTTCCTTCACGATCCGGATATCCTCCGTAACCAACGCTACGAACAGTCGGATCAGCTTCAGGAATTTTCATTCCGGCTTCGATAGCGTCTAAAGCAGATTTTCCTTCTTTTAGGTTTTTCCAAGATTCTTTATTCGCAGGCAAACCGTGATTCCATGTCGAGATGATAATCGGTTTCGTCTGTTTTTTTTCTTTAGATTCAACTTCTGGTTCGTTTTCGTGATTTGCTGCAAATCCGCTTACGCCCAAAACAGAACTAATGGCTAATGTGCCTAAAGTTGTTTTTTTGATAAAATCTCTTCTATTTGACATGTCTTTTGGTTTTAATTCAACTTTCAGAAACAGCTGTTCTTATGTTGCTAAATTAATCAGTAATAATTTTTAATCCCAGTAAAATCTACTACAACGTTGATTTTACCTCCTTAATCGTCTTTAAATTACTATCTGATAAAGCATTTCCGTCAAAAAATGAAACTCCAGTTGCGCCATTTTTCTTAGCTAATAAAATTGCTTCCTTCAATTCTGCATCCGATTTTAAACCTGGAATGTAAATTCCTGTATTTACTTTCGTTGGTTTTCCTTCTAAATCTGCTACGCCTTGTTTTGTTGCGTAACCCACCCAGTCAATTTCTTCATCATAAAAACTATGATAAATCATTGGATATACTTCGTCAATATTCCATTTGTCCCAACGCTGACGCACCATGTGATCTGCCATTTCTGGATAAGGAAACACTGCTGCCGTTAATTTTTTATTGTGTTTATGAGCAATTTTATACGCATCGTCAACCACCGCTTTTACTGCATTTAATCTGAAATTTTTCCATTCCATATCAATTGAAGTATTGTGGCTTTGTTTTGGATTTTTGTGATGTTCTTTTTCGAATTTGCTAACGCAAGCATCACAATAACAAAAATCAAATTGTGGCAATTCTACATCTTGAACTAAGTTGTATTTTGGCAACAAACTGATTGGCAAGAAAATATCTGGGAAACGAATGTAATCTAAATGTACACTTTCAATTCCTTCTACTTTTGCTAAACCTTCAACTAAACCTAAAACGTGATTTCTAGATTCTTCTTTAGTTGGACAAAGCCATTGGTAATAATCTACATACGGACGGTTATCAAAACAAGATTTTCCTTCTTTGCTTACTTGATACCAATCTGGATGCTGTAAAGCAACTGAATCATTTGGGCGGTTCATAGCCATAATCCAAGCATGAACTTTTAGTCCTTCTTTTTTTGCAAGCGGAACTAATCTTGCTAATAGTTTTGGATCGGTTTGCGTGTTAATTAAAACTTCGTCAATACCGCCGTCTTTGTATTTTTTGAATTCTTTCGAATAATCTGCATCCGATTTTTTTGCATCAGCAGTTGTCCAAACACCAAAAGTGAATTTTCCGTTTTCTTCTGCTTTAGCGTCTTTTTGTCCGCACGAGAATAAACTCAGCGAAAGCGCAAGAACTACAATCTTTGAAAAGTTCTGTAATTTACTCGTTCGTAATAATTTTACCATCTTCTTTAATTATTAAGGTTTTGTTTGAAAAAGGACTCTTTACCAAGATATTAAATCCTGATGAATGATTTTCTAAAACTGGTTTTAAAGTCTTTCCATCCACCACTATATTTTTTTTACTGATACTTTGCAATGATTTTGCCCAAGATTTATTTTTTTCGAAATATCTTTTTTGAGCGCGATATAAAGTATACAGTTCCCATTTTACCTTTTCTTCCTGCGGAATTGTAAAAGTATCCTGTCCTCCTATTTCTTTGGATGAGAAGTATACATAAGCCCATTTTTCGGGCTCATGCATATTTATCACTCCCATAGGCGACCAAACCCAATTGTATTCTGGGAGAAATTTTCCTTCTTTATCTTTTTTACGTTCATATTTTCCGTCAACAATATCATGCTGCCAATTCACTCTAGAGAAATTGACTTTCCAAAATTTATCTTTCGGAACAATATCATCGAAATATGATGTTTTATAAACCGACCACGGAATTGCAATTTCTAATGTCCAGCCTTTATCAATATCTGAAGCATTATTTAAAGTTCCGTCGATCTTTACAGCCGATTTTAAACCTGTGATATTCCAATCGTTTAAAACCGTATTTTTTTCTCTGTAAGGTTTATTGATGAATAAATCCCAAGCGGTGTTTAACGCATTTATTTCCAATTCATAATAATTGTGTGTATCATTATCTGGATCAATAAAAACCTCAAAATCATTATTATAAAAAATAATCGTATCACGTTGTCTTAGATTTGCCCAAACGTGAGGCTCTTCTATTTTTGCTAGGATATAGTAGTAATTATCGTCCCACAGCATTTTGACTTGAGTATTGTATTTTGGTCTTTCAACGCCTTCTATGTCGACAAAAGGTGTTGTCCAATCTGCTTTTTCCCAAGCTTTATCTGCTCCGTCTCCGTCAATAACAATTTCTTTTGAAGTTTTATACGCAATATAACTTTTAGGGCTGACCTCCTTTTCAGATTGCGCATAACCCATCAAACCAACAAAAAAAACGGCTAGGGACAATAATTTACTTCTACTATGCATCTTTATATTATAAACTATTTTCTTTTGTAAACTGAATTACTTCACTTAATTTCCCGAAAGCGATTGCTACGTGAGTATCAGCCGCACCGTAATAAACTGCTAATTTATCTTCTTCTGTATCGTGTAAAGCAGCACAAGGGAAAACTACGTTTGGAACGTCTCCAACCATTTCATAAGTCTCAGCAGGCCCTAATAAATAAGGTTGTGTTCTGTATTTTACTTGATCTGGCGAATCAACATCTAAAAGTGCAGATCCCATTGCGTAACGGAAACCGTTGCAAGTATTGATAACTCCGTGGTAAATCATTAACCATCCTTCGTTAGTTAAAATTGGGATTGGCCCTGCTCCAACTTTTGTACATTGCCAAGCACTTTGCTCAAACGGAGATGGTTTCATAACCAATCTGTGCTCTCCCCAATATTTCATGTCTGGGCTGTAGCTGATCCAGATATCTCCAAATGGCGTGTGTCCATTATCACTTGGACGGCTTAACATAGCGTATTTACCGTTAATTTTTTGCGGGAATAAAACTCCGTTTCTGTTGAATGGTAAAAAGGCATTTTCACATTGGAAAAATTCTTTAAAATCGAAAGTATAACCAATTCCGATAGTTGGTCCGTTGTAACCATTACACCAAGTGATCCAGTAACGGTCTTCGATCCAAACCACACGAGGGTCATATTTATAAGCAGATTCGATCATTTCTGTATTACCAGATTTCATCTCGATTGGTTCGTGGTTGATGTCCCAATTGATACCATCTTTACTGAAACCAGCAAAAATATTCATTTGAACCGCTTTGTTATCACATCTGAAAACCCCAGCATATCCGTCTCCAAAAGGTACAACTGCACTATTGAATATACTGTTTGAAGAAGGAATCGAATATCTGTCGATAATTGGATTCTCAGAATATCTCCACATTACATCTTTACTGTTTTCGGGTCTGTCTTGCCAAGGAATAGTACTCATTTTGTTTGTTTTTTATAATTAGTTTTTTTGTTTGTTTTTTTGTTTTTAAACACATAGAAACATAGTTTTTTGGAACGCGTAAAAGGTATTTCACTTTTAATAAATAACATAGCGTTATGGCCAATCTTGTGTTCCAATACGTTCCCATAGTTGAAACTATGGACTATGTTCAAGCTCTATGTGTTAGAAACTAGTTTCTTTCTTTTTCCTTTTTTAAGCAAAAGAAAATCTATGTTTCTATGTGTTTAATTTTATTCTCAATTCAAGAAATCTTTCTTCTTACTTCCTAAAATCTTTCTAGTCTAAAATCTACTCTTCAATCTTCCTAACTCTATCCAACCAAGTAAATTTCAACACTGTAGTTGTTACTAAGAAAACTACTAATGCCACTCCTGCTTTTGGATAATCTCTGATAATGAAGTAAATCGGAAGCAAAATCATACTTGACTGCCAAATAATTCCGATAACGCAATTCATCATATCTAAATAGAAATCATTATTTTTTTGGAAAGATTGATCTTCTGCTTTTAATTCTTTATAAACTGGATTCCAGAATCCCCAAGGTCTTACGTTTGAATAGAAAGATTTTAAAACTTCCATATCTGTTGGCTTGCTTAAGTAAGTTCCTAAAAGACACCCTAAAATTGACATTCCGAAAATTAATGGGAATAAGTAAATTGAAGGCACTTGAGAAAGATCATGCAAGAATGTTCCAGCCGTTAAATTTGCTTTATTTTGATCTAAAACAAATTGAAGAGAAGCTGCGATTAATCCGCCGACCATTCCCCAGAAATAACCCCATCCGTTGAAACGCCACCAAATCCATTTTAAGAAGTTGGCTGCAACGTAACCACCGTAAAGCGCACTTGTAATCCAAAGTGTTAATGAGTTGATAGAATCTGCGAAGAATCCCATGAAAACTCCAAGACCAACAACTAAGAAAGAAGAAATCTGACTTACTTTAATATAATGTTTGTTTGAAGCAACTGGTTTAAAATATTTTTTATAAATATCATTTACAATATACGCTGGACCTGCATTTACAAAAGCTGAAAATCCAGACATGAAAGCGGCTAATAAACCTGCTAGAAGAATACCTTTAATTCCAACTGGGATATAAAGATTCACCACTTTTGGCATCAATAATTCTAAATCTGCGCCTGTTAAATTTACGTTTGCATTTAATTCTGGAGCTAAGTTCACTAAAGCAATAACCACAATTCCTGTAATTAGTAAATATCTAGGGATGAATAAAATCAAGTTCGTGAAACCACTCATGTAAGCCGCTTCTTTAACCGATTTTGTAGAAAGAACTCTTTGTAAATCGTAACTTGGAGTTGGTCCAGCCACACTCGCAAAGAATCCTTTGAAAAGCGTCATTCCGATGAAAGCGCCAAACATTTTGTAACCTTCTGTATCAATTAATCTGTTGAATGTTTCGAATTTATCGCTCCATTGCGTTTCAAATTCCCATCCAAAGAAAACATTTTTCCATTCTGGCGTGATAACCGAATTGATTTGAATATCAGTATAATTAATGAATGCATAACCAGCGATTAAAACTCCGGCAACAATCATAATAATATATTGTACAACCTCTGTCGCAACAACAGAAAACATTCCTCCTTTAACGGTATAAATGGTAGTTAAGAAAATGATTAACAAAGCATAAGCCTGTTCTGAAGTTAAGAAAACTCCGCCATTCATATGAACTGTCAAATCCCAAGGAAGAATAATGGTTACAAATTTTCCAATTCCAACGAAGAAATATGCGATGAAACCAATAGTAGAAATGATTGCAAAAATCGCCACAATAATATGTGAAGCTTTCCCTGCTTTATCACTTCCAAAACGAGTCAGAATCCATTCAGAACCAGTCATTACTTTCGATCTTCTGATCCAGACTGCGAGGAACATCATGACGAAAATCTGATTCCAAATTGGCCAAAGCCACATAAACATGAAACTTTTTACACCATATAAAAATAAAACTCCAATCATCCAGGAAGTTCCTGAAACATCAAACATTCCTGAGCCATTGCTCAATCCTAAAAAATACCATTTGATTGATTTTCCGCCAAGGAAATAATCATCTAGTCCTTTTGATGCTTTTCTTGAAATCCAAATTCCTATACCAACCGAGAGTACGATATAGATTAAAATGATTGATACGTCTATTATATTCATTAAATTATTTATTTTGAGTTAGTTAGTTCAGTCCCCAGTTTTTGTTTGGTTGCGCTCCCATTACAAAATGTAATACGCCTCCTTTTAGCATTTCTTGGTGAGAAATAGCTGTTTTATTAAATGCTTTTCCGTTTAAAGTAACCGATTGGATATAGAAATTCTTCTCTGAAACATTCTCTGCTTCAATTACAAAGGTTTTTCCGTTTGGAAGATTTAATGTTGATTTTTCGAAAATCGGACTTCCAATTTCGTACTCTCCAGAAGCTGGATTCATTGGGTATAATCCCATTGAACTGAATACGTACCAAGCCGACATTTGTCCGCAATCTTCGTTTCCACTAAGACCGTTTGCTGTTGTATTGTATTGCGTGTCCAAAATATGACGAACCCAATATTGCGTTCTCCAAGGCTGACCTGCATGATTAAACATGTAAGCAATATGGTGACTTGGCTCGTTTCCGTGCGCATATTGTCCGATAAGACCAGAAATATCTGCCGAAACATTGTTTCCTGTAATCTCAGAACTCTCTGTAAATAATTGTTCTAAACGTTTTGTAAAAATGTTGTTTCCGCCGTGAAGCTTAATAAAATTGTCTACATTATGAGGTACAAACCAGCTGTGCTGCCAAGCATTTCCTTCTGTATAATCGGTATGTTCTCTGTGGTTAGAGTGTTTTGGATCGAAAGGCTCATTCCAAGATTTTCCATCTTCCGATTTTCCTCTCATGAAACCTGATTTCGCATCAAATAAATATTCGTAAGCTTTTGCGCGTTTAGAGAAAAACTCATAATCTGCTTGTTTTCCTAAAGCTTTCGCCATTTGCGCAACGCACCAATCATCATAAGCATATTCTAAAGTGATGGTAACTGACTCATCTAATAAATTATAAGGAATGTATCCGTATTTTTTGTAGAAATTCAATCCGCGTTCGTCTTGCATCATAGTTGCCTTCATCGCTTCAAAAGCTTTTTCAGCATCAAAACCTTTAATGCCTTTTAAATAAGCATCAACAATAACTGGAATCGAATGATATCCTGTCATTGTATTGGTTTCGTTAGCGTATAATGTCCAAACCGGAAGTATTTTTTTAGTTTCGTAATACGCTAACATTGAGTTAACCATATCAGAAACTCTATTCGGATCTAAAATAGTAAGTAACGGATTTTCAGCTCTAAAGGTATCCCAAAGAGATAAAGTAGAATAGGCTGTATAATTTTTTGAAGTAACAATTTTATCATCTTCCGTTCTAAATTGTCCGTTTTTATCGCTGTATGTTACAGGCGCAACTTGAGCGTGATATAAAGCGGTGTAGAAAATAGTTTTTAAAGAATCAACTGGAGTTTCAACTGTAATTTTGCTTAAAACTTTATTCCAATCTGAAGAAGCTGTTGTTTTTACTTTTTCAAATGTTGCATTTTCTCCATCCAGATTATCTTTCGCATTAGCGATACTAACAGAAGAAAGCGCCACTTTTACGCCTAATTCTTTAGAGTCTTTAGAATCGAAGAATAATTGAAGAGCAGTATTTTCACCTTCTGCACTCTTCGCTGCAACTACTTTTTTATCAGCCGTAATAATAGATTCTGTAATTGGTTTAGAAAACTTTGCTACAAAAAATACTTTTTGATTTTTTGCCCAACCTGTGCTAAAACGATAACCGCTAATCGTGTTTTCATCTTCAACTGTAATGGCTGTCTTTGTTGCTTTGTCCCAATTAATAGCAAAACCTAAATCGACAACAACAGATTGTTTGTCGTTATTATTATAGGTATACTTATGGTATGCGGTTCTTTGTGTAGAAGTTAATTCTACATTGATTTTAGGATCTTCAAGAAAAACTTGGTAATAACCCGGTATTGCTTTTTCGTTAACATGACTATATTTTGATTTATACGGTAGGAAATCGCGTGATGCGGCTTTGGCGGTTAAGTCTAACTTCTTGTTTGTCGGCATAAATAAAATATCTGCCAGATCACCGATTCCTGTCCCGCTTAAATGTAAATGACTAAATCCAGAAACTATGGAGTCAGAATAATGATAGCCTGAGCACCAGTCCCAGCTAGAAATTCCATTATCTGGACTCACTTGCAGCATCCCAAACGGAACGGTCGCACCCGGATATGTATGTCCGTGCCCGCCTGTACCTATAAAAGGATCTACATAATTTGTTGCAAAACTTTGTTTATGTTGATTTTTATCTACATTTATTTTGCAACTTGCAGTAAAAATTACCGTCAGAGAAAGCAGAGTAATTTTCCTCATATCAAAACAATATTAATTTAACTTTAAATTTAGATAAATTCAACTTTTACCAAAATATTTTTAGACGGACGACATTTAAACAGCTCTAAACATCAAAAAATAGTAACAAACGACATTTTAATTTAACAATATGATTTTTAACTCAAGCAAACCTTACAGCTTACCTGTACGCTACCATGTTTACTTTTGGCTAACGTATTTTGTATTCAATACATTCCGTTGGGGAAGCTATTTTAACGATTACGGTTATTCCCTGAAAACCACATTATTAGGATTCCCAATTCACATGGCTTTGTGCTATTTGAATATTTTGGTTTTAATGCCGCATTTGGTTTACCGTAAAAAATACGTCCTATATATAATAGCAGTATTGTCTGCAATTTTCGGTATGGTTGTTTTAAAATTCAATCTGACTTATTTACTGATCACACACGACGTTTGGCCGGAAGGTCCGCAAACTATTAACACGCTCACACTCAACTATACTATAGATATGATGATGGGCGAATTGTATGTAATGACTTTCGTTACGGCAATTAAAGTCACTTTAGACTTCTTGAAAGAACAAAGACGTGTTACCGACTTGGAAAAATCTCAATTAGAAACCGAATTGCTGTTTTTGAAGTCGCAGATTTCTCCGCATTTTTTCTTTAATACCTTAAATAATATTTATTCGCTTTCTGTAGAAAAATCAAGCAAAACGCCAAAAATTGTTTTAAAGCTTTCTGAATTGATGCGCTACATGCTTTATGAAACAAAAGGCAAAAAACAGACTCTCGAAAATGAAATTATGTGCATTCAGAATTATTTGGATTTGGAAAGAATTAGAAACGGAGAACGTCTAGAAGTAGACATGTCAATTTCTGGAGATATTCACGATAAAGAAATTTCTCCTGTTTTGCTTTTGACTTTCGTCGAAAATGCTTTTAAGCACGGAGTGAACAAAAACACTGGAAATGTTCTAATTGACATCCGATTTAAAGTAAAGGGAGATTATTTATATTTCACGATTTCAAACCCAATGCCCGAATTTACCGTACATAAAGATAATTTTAACAAGTCAAGTGGTATAGGTATTGAAAACGTAAAAAAAAGACTCGAATTAGGATATAATAAAAGTGACTATAAGCTTTCATTTAAAAATAAAAAGAATATTTTTGTCGTTAAACTAGTTATAAAAGTCACCTAGCCTCTACTTTTAAAGATAACTACAACTATACTTACAAGAAACCACACACTGGCCAAAAATAACAGTACAAATGAAAATAAAGTGTTTAATTATCGATGATGAGCCATTGGCAATAAACGTTATTAAAAATTATATTGAACAGATTGAAGATTTAGAATTAATAAATACCTTCAGTAATTCTATTGAAGGATTAAATTTCTTGAAAAACAATACTATTGATGTAATTTTTCTAGACATCAACATGCCTGTTTTGGACGGTATTAATTTTATTAAAAGTTTAGAAAATCCTCCTCTGCTTATTATCACAAGTGCATACGACCAGTTTGCGATTGAAACTTACGAGCTTGACGTTTTAGATTACTTGGTAAAACCAATTGAGTTTCCGAGATTAATGAAAGCGGTAAATAAAATCAACAAACGCCTTAATAACACCAGCAAAGTTCCGCAGGAAAACAGTAAAGAGAATCCTTTTATTTTCGTTAAAATCGACAAGAAAAAAATGAAAAAGATTTTCTTGAACGAAATTCTAGTTATTGAAAGCTTGAAAGATTATTTAAAAATCAGCACAACTTCTGGAAAGTTTATCATTCACAGCACTTTATCTGATTTTACGAGTTTATTGCCTGAAAGAGATTTTATCAGAATCCACAGATCATACACGATTGCGATTGACAAAATTGATGCAGTTGAAGGAAATAGCATTGAAATTGAAGGACTTCGCTACGTTATCGGAAGATCTTATATCGACGAAGTAAAACAGAAAATCTTAAATTCTTCTATTTAGTTTTTTTTAACCGCAAAGACGCAAGGTTTACGAAAAGTTCGCAAAGTTTATTTACAAAGCTTTGCGAACTTTTTTTATTCTCAATTCTCAGAGAAAAAAAATCTTTGCGAACTTTGCGTAACCTTAGCGCCTTTGCGGTTAAATAATAAAAACGAAAATGCGGCCAACCACGACCGCATTTTCTCTCAATTATAGGTAACTAACCAAAATAAACCATGAAATAGTCTATTATCTTTATTGCTGCAAAACCACTAAAAGTGATATCTTTTAAAAGCTTCGATAGCCGAATAATCTGCTAAACCTAAGCTGTGATATTTTTCTGCAGTCAATCTATTTCTGTCTTCAACTCGAACCCAAAACTCTCTGCTATCATCACCTTGAAACATAACTCCGTCTTTTTGAGACTGGTGATAAAAAATAGCATGTCGTTTCTTTAAAACTTGGTCAGGACTCATTGGAACTGCCATGTCAATTTGGTACGATTCCCATTCATGCCATGCACCTCGGTACAGCCAAACCCAACAATCGTTCATAAAATCTTTGTGTTTTAATCTTTTCAAAGCTTCAAACAAACTATCTAAACACACTTTATGAGTTCCGTGCGGATCTGCTAAATCTCCAGCGGCATAAATTTGATGCGGTTTTATTCTTTCAATAATGTCACACATAATGTCGACATCTGCATCCGAAAGATTATTCTTTTTAACCGTTCCTGTTTCATAAAACGGAAGATCTAAAAAGTTTACGTTAGAATCTGGCAAACCAATGTAACGAGTCGCTCCATAAGATTCGCTTCTTCTAATTAATCCTTTTAATTTTCTAACTTCTGGCGAATCTATTTCTGTTCCAGTTCTGTTTGTAAGGAAATCAATTATTTCCTGAGAAACCCTAGAATCTGGATTCACCGCTTTCGAAATTTCTGCAAACTTCAAAGCTTCTTCGTTAGAAACCGCGATATTTCCAGAAGTTTGATATGCCACATGAACCTCGTGTCCTTGCTCTACCAAACGATCAAAAGTCCCTCCCATCGAAATCACATCATCATCTGGATGCGGACTGAAAATAATTACTCTTTTCTTCTCTGGCGTAGAACGTTCTGGTCTGTACGTATCGTCAGCATTTGGTTTTCCACCCGGCCAACCCGTAATGGTTTGCTGCATTTTATTAAACATCTTAATATTCAAATCGTATGCAGTTCCTTCTTCTGTCAAAAGACTCGACATTCCGTTGTCGTTATAATCTTTATCCGTCAGTTTCAGGAAAGGTTTCTTCGTTAACTCACTTAACCAAGCCACCGCTTTTAATTTTAATTCATCTGACCAAACACAAGATTTTACTAGCCAAGGCGTTTTAACTCGTGTCAATTCAGACGAAGCTTCTGTATCTAGAACAAATGTTGTGTTGTTATGCTCTTGCAAATACGTAGCTGGAACGTGCGAAGAAACTTCTCCTTCGATTGTCTTTTTTATAATGCCTGCTTTACTGATTCCCCAGCCAAGCAAAACGATTCTTTTTGCATTTCTTACGGTTCCAATTCCCATTGTAATGGCTTTTCTCGGAACATTATCAATCCCTAAAAAAGAAGAAGCCGCATCGACACGCGTGATATGATCCAAAGTAATACTTCTGGTTCCCGAATTAACGTGAGAACCTGGCTCATTAAACCCGATGTGTCCTGTTCTACCAATTCCTAAAAGCTGAAAATCTAAACCTCCATAAGAGATAATTTTCATCTCGTAATCGATACAATATTGTTGTAATTCCTCGGCACTCACCTGCCCATCTGGAATATTGATATTTTTCGGAAGAATATTGACATGATTGAATAAATGCTCGTGCATAAAATGATAATAACTCTGAATATCATTTTTATCCATCGGATAATATTCATCTAAGTTGAAGGTCACAACGTTTTCAAAACTTAGACCTTCTTCTTTGTGCATTCTAACCAATTCTTCGTAAACCTTAATTGGCGAAGAACCTGTAGCTAAACCTAAAACGCAAGGTTCGTTTAACTCATTTTTTCTCTGAATTAAATTGGCAATTTCTCGCGCAACAAGTGAAGAAGCTTCTTGCGACGATTCGAAAATAACATTGTGGATTTTCTCAAAACGAGTTTCTTCAAATTTCCCTGCTTCTCTAAAACCTATATCTTCTTTTATCATTTGCCTTGTCATTTAATTTCTAAGATAAAAGTAGAATTAAATAATCCGTTCCTGTTAAAAATTCGACTAATAACGACTGCGCTTCGGCAAAAGACAAAATAAGAATGTTAAGCTATTTTTAAAGGTTCTAAAAAGCAATTATTCTACAACTCCAATTTCGGCAATCGAAACAGTTTGCCCTTTTCCTACAGCAGCTGTGGCAACAAATCTTAAAAATCTTGCTTTTACTGCAGTAAAACTCTTAATTTGTTCAATTGGGTTATGTTTGATATTTGAGAATTCTCCCTCCGATTGTTTCGTCCAAGTAATATTGTCTTCGCTAGTGTAGAATTCATAATTCGAAATCAAATTCAAATTATTTCCAACTTGCTGTGGCGTGTATGTAAAGCCTTTTACTTCTCTTTCTTCGCCCATATCAATAGTTACAGTTTGAGGCAATTTATTTTCATTATTTCCAAATCCCCAATCCGTATTAGCGTCTCCATCAATAATTCGCTCAACCGATTTATCATCTCCGCTTGAAACCGCAATCACTTTCCATTTTTCTTTAGAAACACCATATTTAGCCGTTTTTACAGCACTATTGATTTTCTCTTTCGTATTTCTCGAAATGGCTTTAATTTCTACCGCTTTATTATACACAAATGGAGCTTTGTACAAAATACTTTTCTCTGAAGGATTTTTTCCGTCAAGCGAATAATAAACAGCATTTCCATCTTCCGATTTAATCGAAACCAAACCATTTTTATCACGAAGAATTTGAGGTTCTTTAACGAAAGTTGGCGCATTATACGCTTCAATTGTACTGATTACAAATCCAGCTTTCGCATCTAAAATATTCACTCGAATTGCAGAAGCCGTAACGCGATCTAAACGTAGAATTCTTTTGTAACCAATTGTCGTTTCATTGGCAATCGTTTTCCATTGTCCATTTACGTTTGCTTCAACCGAAAAAGCTTTTACGCGTTGCCCGAGCTTAATATATTCCTGAAGCAAAATTCTATTGATTGCCGTTGGTTTTTTAAACGTAAATTCTATTGTAGCTTGTTTGACTTTATCGTCTGTTGCCCAATACGTATCTTTATTTCCGTCAATTACATTTTGTGGCCCAAAATTAGAATCTGTCGCTCTTATGTTTGAAGCCTGAACTTTTGTTCCTTTTAATAATTCTGTTTTAAAATCGGCTTTAATTGTAGCAACCAATTCTTTCAATCTTGCTTCATCATTCTCATGAACCAAACCACGTCTGTCAACCGGAAGATTTAATAACAAAGTAGCATTTCTTCCAATCGATTCGTAATAAATATCGACCATTTCGTCAAGCGAACGAACTTTATCATCTTCAACTGAATGATAAAACCATCCTGGTCTAATTGAAACATCGGCTTCGCCAGGAACCCATTTTTCTCCATCTTCATGTCCAGACATAAATTCGCTATAATGTACTTTTCCAGCCAATTCATCTTTCTGACGTAATAAAGACCAATTGGTTTTTCCGGCGCGTCCTTCTTCATTTCCAATCCATCTTGCTTCTGAAGGACCAACTCCCCAAACCAAAGTTTTTGGCGCGATATCGTAAATTAATTTATAAGTTTCGTCCCAATTGTAATATGTAAGTGTATTGATTTTTCTAGTTTCGTTTGCACCACCATAATAACCATCACCTCCGTTTGCACCATCAAACCACATTTCGAAAACATCTCCGTAATTCGTCAACAATTCTTTCAACTGATTTCTAAAATACGTTACATATTCAGGTTTTCCATATTGCGGATGATTTCTGTCCCAAGGCGAAAGATATAAACCTAACTTTAAATCGTATTCTTTACAAGCCGCAGCCAATTCTTTAACCAAATCGCCTTTTCCATTTTCCCAAGGAGAATTTTTCACAGAACGTTCTGTATACGCAGAAGGCCATAAACAGAAACCGTCATGATGTTTAGCAACCAAAATAATTCCTTTCATTCCAGCTTCTTTCACCACGCGCGCCCATTGACGAACGTCTAATTGAGACGGATTAAAAAGTTCTGGAGATTCGTCTCCGTAACCCCATTCTTTATTGGTAAAAGTATTTAATGAAAAGTGCACAAAAGCGTAGAATTCCATTTCCTGCCAATCGATTTGTTTCTGTGTCGGAAGCGGTCCAAAAGGCTTTGGCGCATTCGCGAATTCCTGACTCGAAGCATTAGAAATTACACCAAAAAGGCATAGGGAAAGTAATAGTTTTTTCATTGCTAATCTGCTTTAAAATGGCCTATAATGCATAAATGTACTATAAATTGAAATCCATCAGACAGAATTTCGACCAACAACAGGTTTTAAAGCGTTTTGGTTCTGATTTTAGAAATAGAAATTAAAATCACCGATAAAACCACAAAAGCGATTAAAACAAATACGCCATTTATGATAGCAGTTTCAAAACCTAATTTAGTTACATCAATAAAAGGATACGGATAAAAGTTGGTCAAAATTCCGTGAAATAAAGTATAAATGATATAAATAATCGGATAAACTAGCCAAAATAAAATTACCTTATAAGAGATTCTTTCGGGGCTAACAAAAAACAGCCAATAAAAGAAAAATAAAGTTGGAACAACGGTATGAAATATCTCGCTCACAATAAGATGATGTCCTTTCAAATCAATGAGCGAACGAAGAAGCAAATTGAAAACGATTCCAACAATCAGAATATAAACTGTTATGGCAGTGAGCGTTGTACATTTTCTGAAAAATGTATTTATTTTAGATTTTCTTCCGAAAAATAAGATCGCTCCACAAATGAAAACTATACTATTGGTTAAAATTGTAAAGAAGCTAAAAAAGCGTACTGCAGCACTGAAAAAAGTAAATTCAGAACCTTTTAGCAGTAAATAAAATTGTACAGGCAAAGCGTATAATTCGAGAGCAAAAATAATACCCAGCAAAATTTCCCCTTTTATTGTTGTGGTATTTTCTATTTTCATAGTGTACTAGTAAGTCAGTTCACTAAAATGCGCATTTTTATTCGATTTTGCTACATAACTCTCTTTTGCTTTTCGCTTTCCACGATTGTTTTTTCAAGTCTTGACAACTGTGTTTTTTCTTGTTTGGCACTCATAATCCAATGAATCATGACTTTTTTATAAGATGGCGCTTGTTTTTCAAAAAACTCCCAAGCTATTTTGTTGCTTTTAAATTCCTTTTCGTAAATTTCTAAAAGCGGAACAGGTTCTTTTTCATGCGAATAGATTTTCGATTTATTTTCTGTTCTAAAACTAAATGCTTTTAAACCAGCATCGGTCATTAAACCGGCTTTCGTTAAATCTTCCATTTTTTGGATATTGATCGCACTCCAAATACTAGAAGGTTTTCTAGGCGTAAAACGAATGGTATAACTCTCTTCATCAACTGATTTTCGAACACCATCAATCCAACCAAAACAAAGCGCTTGATCTACAGATTCTGGCCAGCTTATAGAAGTTTTTTTACTTGTAACTTTATAAAAGCCAACCAAAAGTTCTTTTTCTATTTGATGATTTTTCTCTAGCCATTTTCTAAAGTCAATAGGTTTTTCGAAAAAAGTTGGTGTCATTTTGTTTTTTTATAAATATAGAAAGAATCTCGCAAAGTCGCTAAGACGCAAAGTTTTTAAACCATATAAGTTATATAAGTTCAATTATTTTTTTTTAGATACAAACTTTGTCTTCATATTTCGCTCCGCTGGAGCTTACGCTGGGTGATATTTTTTTCTATAAATATATTGCTCTTCCAGAGCTGAAAATCTTTTTCTTTTATTCACTTTCTTCAAAAAAAGCTCCGTAGGAGCGTATATTTATAGAAAAATAAATTTATTAAAATTAAAGCCCCAGCGGGGCGACATACAAATATGTTTATGCGAGCTAAAGAAAACAAAAAATCCGCTTCTAAGTTGAAGCGGATTTTATTGTTTTATTTTATTCTTTTGTTTAATTCTTCAAGTATGTACAAATTTAACTCCATCGGTTTTTTGTTATTTGGCACTTCAAAATCTTCTGCCATTGCATTGTTTATCAATGCATATCCTTGATAGGCTTCATCATCATTAAAAAAGATGCTATTCCAATTATAACTCTTATCGAAATCTTTCATTTGCACTCCGTTTCCATAAAAATCTACAGGCAGGAAAACAGGGTTTAAAGACAGTACCTTTTTTTCCTCTTCTATTCCATTTTTTAAATACAAAATAGCATTTTCTAAAGCGTCTTTCGTTCTTTTCTTGATCTGGTCTTTATTTTCAGATGCCTGTGCTTTAGTTCTCCATAAATTACTTGATTTCTTGGTAAAATCATAATCAGAATCTAATGTAAAATCATCTTTAACAAACTTAAATCTATGATTCATGTTATCAGCAAGCTGTTTCAAATAAGAGTCTTCTTTATTTACTTTTTTAGGATTAGGATCTGATAAACTCAACTGATTATCTTTTAAATAATTTACTTTATAAGCAGGTTCTTGAGTTTTGTTTTTAGAATGAAATATTAATAAAGAGTCTTTTTCGCTATACTGCCATTTCCCTTCAATATAGCCGCCCTCGCCTTCTGTATGAAGCGAATAATAAGTATTATCGTCGTTTAAAACATAATAGCTGCCTTGAAAATTTTCATTCCCAAGATCATCAATCTCTTTGATTCCAATTTCTTGGTCATAATTTTCATTTTCATTATTTGGATTATAGACATTTCTAAAATCCCACTTTCCAACTAATTGAGATTTGATATCCGATTTTCCGCAAGAAATAAGCAACAAAGATGTAACAGCAAGTAGAGTTTTTTTCATGTAAAATTAGGGGTTAAAATAGATTAATTGTTTTTTGTAAGACTAGAATCGACTTCGTTTTCTTTTCTATGAAAGAGGTGCTAATATAAATTAATTTCAGAACAAAATCAGTTTCTTCTTAATAAGAAAAAATTAAACCATATAAGTCATTAAAGTTCAATTAAGGAAAACTTAAAATCACTTATATAACTTATATGGTTCAAAAAATTTTGCGAGCTATAAAACTATTTACTTATTAAGTATCGCAAGTAACATTATCCCAATCTTGATCCATGTAATGAATCAGCCAATTGAGCGCATATTGTCTTTCGTAAACAATTCCTGGATTAATATTTTCTATCTGTCTTCCATTAATTCTCTCGTCTACACAAGCCCAATTGTATCTGTAATACAAATCGGCTGCGTCTAAAATTTCTTTTTTAGAACGAACTTCATGAACTGCATTTATAAACTCAAACGGATCTTTGTCTTTTGCAACTGGATAATCTTCTGCACTGATGTTTCCAAGATCACAAAACTCGTTTGGAAAATCAAGCGTTTCTACTTTTTTCAAAGCCCACATCAGTACCCAGATTCCTTCGCATTTCCAAGTTTCATACATTTTTTTGTCTTCTGTCGGATTCGCTAAAAACTCTTTTTCGCCATCTGTTACAGATTCCCAAAGTTTATATTCCTGTAAATAATCAACTGCTTCTTCAGAAGAAATACTATTGAAGGCAACTAAATTCGTCACAGCCAAAACACTAACTCTTTCTGCAATTTCTCTTGCTGAACGAATCGTCGTTTCTCTTTCAGATTCAACACAAGGCAAATGTTTGTTGATTTTTATATTTTCTCTTTCAAGAATTGCTTCGTTTTTAGCTTTTCTTTCTATTTGATCTTCGTCTAATTCAGTCTGATTGTTATCAAAATATTCCGAATTGATATTGACTTTTAAATCGTCAATTTCACATTTTCCTTCTGTATCGATAATCAGATTTAAGTCTTTATCTAGAAAATGCTGTGATTCAGATTTACTAATAATAGTTTTCGGCTGCACAAATAAAACAGCATCAAATTCTTTGGCTAAATCAGCGATTATTGTATTTAATTCTTTTAATTCTCCTTTGTCTTCACGAATAGAAGATTCAGAATTCAACGTTTGTATTTTATGAAGAAATAATCCTTTTACCTTTTCATTTTCAGTCGGTAACGAATTAACAAATCCGTATAAACCTTTTAAATTGGCAGTTAATTCAGAATCATCTATTTCTGGAATTTGATAAGAAGGAACGGCTCTTTCTCTGTAGTATATAGTTACTTTTTTTGACGGACTTAAGATTCCGCCTTTCACTTCAAATTCGAGGTTTTCACCATTAGTAGAAAAAACGCCATTAGGAACATGAGAAAGAAATATTTGTTTGATTTTTTCCAGTCCTAAATGATGCGAATAAATTGTACAAATCATTTTTCGGCTTTTATATTATTTAAGGCTAATATAGGTTTAATTTTACAAAAGCCATAAAAACTTCAAAGCATAATATAAAAAATAAACCATATAAGCCATATAAGTTCAATTAAGTCAAAACTTAAAATTACTTACATCACTTATATGGTTCAAAAAACTTTGCGTCTTAGCTCGCGAAGTCATCGAGATTGCGAGCAATCTAATCTACTTTAACATCAATTATTGAAACTTGTAAGTTCCTAGCCGTCGCTTTCAGCTGAATCTTTTGTCTCTTCCCGTTTGATTGAATAATCACTACACATTTTCCATTAAAAAGTTTGCAAGAGTTCGCTTTAAACGACTTTAAATTGGCTTGATAACCATTATCAACCCCAACTAATTTTCCTCCGCCAGTAACTTCAAAATTAATTAAATCCATTGCGTCAGGAACTAAGTTTCCTTCTTTATCTGTCATAGAAACCGTTACGTAAACCAAATCGTAAGTGTCGTTTTTGATTTCGGTTTTATCTGCTTTCAAATCCAATTTAGAAGCTTCTCCAGCGGTGTGAATTTCTTTTTGCAGAACCACTTTTCCATTCTTTCTTGAAATCGCCTTTAACGTTCCAGGTTCGAACTTCACTTTCCAAGAAATATGCAAATCATCGTTTTGTTTTGATTTTTTTCCAAGAGATTTTCCGTTTAAGAATAATTCTACTTCATCAGCATTGTTGTAATATGCCCAAACGTTGATTTCTTGATCTTTTTTCCAGTTCCAATGCGGTAAAATATGTAGAACATTTTTATTCGACCATTCGCTTTGATACATATAGTACACATCTTTTGGAAGTCCCGCTAAATCTACAATTCCGAAATACGAACTTCTCGCAGGAAATGGATAAGGATCTGGTTCTCCGATATAATCGAATCCCGTCCAGATAAAAGTTCCCGCCATGAAATCCTGACTTTTGATGGTTTTCCAATTTTCCTCGTGCGTCGCGCCCCAATACGATTTCACCTGATCGTAAGCCGAAACCGTCCAATCTGCATTTCCATCAAATGGAGCTCCGTGTTTTACTGGCCAAGCTTTAATAACATCCGATTGATCGTAATGTCCGCGCGTTTCTAAAGCCGAAACACTTTCTGAAGCTAATATTTTTTGTCCTTTAAATTTAGTTGGAAAATCTTTATAATCTTCATGTTTGTAATTGAACCCTAAAAGATCTAAAGCTCCTGACTGATAAATGAAGTTTTTCTCTATTACATTTTCTGTCAAAGCAGAAGTTACTGGGCGAGTCACATCTAACGACTTTACAATTTTAGCTAATTCTTTTGTAATCGCAATTCCTGTACTGTCAAACTGTTCTCTGATTTCGTTACCAATACTCCACATCATAACCGATGGATGATTACGATCTCTTTTGATAAAATCTTCTAAATCCTGTTTGTGCCAAGCATCCCAATCTTTGTGGTAATCGTTGGTTACTTTTTTCTTCTTCCAAACATCAAAAGCTTCGTCCTGAACGATGAATCCCATTTCGTCGCACAATTGCATCATTTCTAAAGAATGAGGGTTGTGAGACATTCTAATAGCGTTTGCGCCCATTTCTTTCATCAAAGTCAGTTTTCTTCTAACAGCATGAATGTTTTCTACAGCTCCCAAAGCGCCATTATCGTGATGCAGACAAACTCCATAAATTTTGGTTGGAACACCATTTAACGAGAACCCTTTTTCTGAATCGAAATTGAAATATCTAAACCCAAGCGGTGTCTCGTAATTGTCAACTAGCACCGATTTCTCGTAAATTTTTGTAATTACTTTATACAAATACGGATTTTCTATATTCCATAATTGAGATTTTAGAACATCAAGATCATGCACCTTCGTTTCAAAAGTTTTAGCTCCAATTTTTTCTATAGAAATCTTATTCGCAACTTCCTTATTCTTAGCATCTAAAATTGAAGTGACCAATGTAAATTCTCTAGCGTTATCATTATCATTATCGATTGTAACTTCTAAATGTACTTTTGAATTCTTTGTCGAAACTTCTGGCGTAGTGACAAAAGTGCCCCACTTCCCAACATGTAATTTTTCAGTAGTCACCAATCTCACATTTCTGTAAATTCCAGAACCCGTATACCATCTTGAATTGGGCTGAGCATCATTATCAACTTTAACAGCAATAATATTGGCCTGTCCATAATTTAAATACGGAGACAAATCATAACCAAAAGAGATATAACCATTTGGGCGAACTCCCATTGATTTACCGTTTATGAAAACTTCGCTATTCTTAAAAACACCATCAAATTCAATTGAAACCGTTTTACTTTTCCAACTAGCAGGAATCGTAAAAACTTTGCGATACCATCCTATTCCCGCAGGCAGAAATCCTTGCGCTTGTTTGGTTTTAGCATCTTTATCGAAAGCTCCTTCAATACTCCAATCATGTGGCAATTGAAGCGTTCTCCAATCTGACACATTATAATTAGCATTTACTGCTTCAGGATAATCTCCTAATTTAAAGTTCCAGTTTTTGTTGAAATCTTCGACAATTCTGCCTTGTTTTTGTGCAAAAATTGATACTGAAAACAATAATGCAAGTGTAATTTTTTTAAACATATTTTTATTTTTTCTCTCGCAAAGTCGCAAAAACGCAAAGTTTTTTTTCTTAACCATATAAGTAAAATAAGTTCAATGAAGACAAAACTTAAATTATCTTATATTACTTATATGGTTTGATTACTTCGCGACTCTGCGTCTTTCCGAGATTATTTTTTTATTTTATTTCTTTAAAACATCTTTGTGTTAGATGCACTACAGTACGCCTCTACGATCAACCTTTGTCACTTTGTTACGTTGCACCTTTGTCCCTAACAAAAAACTATTGAAATTCGAAATTATCCAACAACAACCCTTTCAAATCATCTCCTTCTAAAGTAATTTTATAAGTTCCTGCGTTGATATAACCTCCTGATGTTGTGTTTAATATTTTCCATTTTTCTGGCGAAGGGAAAAATTCAATGGTATCATTTCGCATTAAAATTCCGTACGCATCTTCCATTTTGAATTTCACTTTCATCGGCGCTTCGTTTCGATTCATAAATCGGAAACGCATTAAATAAATTCCTGCAACACCTGGTTTTACTTCAAACTCAATACTGTTATTGGTCTTTTTAGTGAACTCGATATAATCGGCTTTTTTGAAATTTCCTTTTTCAATTCCTGTTCCAGTTGTTTTTGTTTTTTCAGCTTCGATAATTACGACAGGTCTTGAATCGTCTTTTTCGCCCATATCATATGTAGGAACAACGGCAATTGTCGAAATTGTTTCAGTATTATTAAAAAGAACCTTCTCGCCTTTCTTTACTTTTTTAGTGAAAACATCAAAAGAAATTCCGTTGTTGTTTTTCGCTTTTTCCTCGATTTTTTTATAATCTGAAAGCCAATTTAATGTTTTTATTTTATCATCAACCAAAACAAAAATAGTCGATTCTTCTTTTGCTGTAAACGAACCTGAAACTTTTGAATTAGCGGAAAACTGTAAATAATCTGCACCAAAAACTTCTGAAGGCAATTCGGTAAAAATAACTTCAGAATTTGAATATTGTTTCGAATTAATATCCAACCAAGAACCAATTTTAAAATCTTTAGAATCCAAGCTTACATTCTGAATATTTCTTGGCGATTGATCTGCTGGTTTTACATTTTTATCTTTTGTCGCAATGGCAATCGCAGAAATAATCGCTTGTCCTGCTTTTACATTTGGAAACGAAATCACAATTTTTCCATTTACACTTTTAGCAGTAAAAGTTTTCTTTAAAGCTTTATCGTGTCCAGCTTCTGACCAAATATCGAAATCTTTTAAAACTATATTATTGTTAATCGCAACATCAAACAAACGCCAGCCTTTGCAGTCTAAGCCTCCACCAGTTCCGTACCAAGGTTCTGTGAAATACAATTCTATTACATATTCTCCATCTGGCGCAGGAAACTCATAACGTAATTTATCTACTCCATATCTGAAATTTTGGAATAACTCTGGATCTTTTGTCCCATTTACAGGATCGAAACTGCTTCTTTGGCTTGCAAAAAAGTCTGGTAATTTTTCAAAATTATCTGTCCAAGATAAAGATCCCCAAGTATTTTGTCCGTTTTTGTGTGTATCGGTTAACCAAGTATTTCCGTTACTATCTGTATATTCTGAACCTCCACAATTAACTCTGTAGATATAATTTAAACCACTTTTTGCTTTTAAAATATCGCTTTTATCAGCAACTAAAGTTTCTAAATTTGGTGCTTTTGGAAGATTATTTAAAACAATATAATCTTTAGCAACCGCTTTTCCGTTTACATATCCAACAGCGTATAAAACATTGTATTGAATATTGACATTGTTAAACTGAAAATGTTTTCCAATTCCTGGATTTTTTAGTTTTTCAAGTGAAACTTTGTTTACATCATTAAACAATTCCACTTCGTCGCAATTCGAATAAATATCTATTCCGTTTTTGATTCCGGCTTTTTCCCAACGGCTTGGCCACGTGTGCGAAACAATATAAACCATCGGATTGGTTTTGTTTGAAGCGTAATTGGCGCGATACATATAAAACGCATCCAAAGGTTCGCCCCAAATCGTAAAAAGCCCTTTGTAATTTACAGGGCCGACTTTATCAATATCTCTAAATCCTTCCCCATTCTGAACACGTCCTGGGTTTTCGTGCGAAGCAAAAAGCCAGTTGAATTGTCCTGCAATTTTATCTCTTACCGATTCTGCTTCTCTCACTTTAATTTCCATTAACTGAGAAAAACGGTTTTCGCTTAAAATTCCTTTTTGATCGAATTCGCCTTCCGTATGTAAATCGGCAGAACGCCAAGCGCCATACTCTCCATTTAATAACTGAGTCGTCATTTCTAAATGGTATTTTAACGGATCTCCACCATACGTTCCTGACCAGTTTTGAACAACATTCCAATCTGTTCCTTCTCCTCCATTACAAGTCGTAACAATTCTCTGCGAAGCCGATAAAGGATCCATTTCGCGGATAATCTGTGTACATTCTTCAGCAAACTCTTTCGGAATTGTACTTTCATTCTGCAAGCCCCACATGACAACTGACGGACTGTTTCTTCGTTCTTTAACCCATTCGCGCAATAAGGTTTTGAAATTTTCTTTGAATTCTGGTGTGTCATACCAAATATGTGCTGAAAACTGACTCCAAAATAAAATTCCGTTTTCGTCTAATTCTTTTTGATATAATAAATTATGAGGCTGATGCGCTTCTCTAAAAGCGTTAAATCCACCAGCTTTTATCTGCTCGATTCTAGCGTGAATTTGTTCGTCTGAAAACGCATGACTGTTTCCAATTTGATGTTCGTATTCGCAAACACCGTTTATGAAAACAGGTTCATCATTAATGAAAAAACGATTGTCTTTTCCGTCACGACTGACTGGCCAGCTTACCCAACGAATTCCGTAGGACGTTGTTAACTGATCGATTACTTTTCCATTCTCCAAAACAGAAGTAACCAATTTATACAAATACGGATTTGAAGGTGACCACAATTTCGGATTTTGAATTTCGGGTAAAGTCTGAGCAACCGTTTTTATTTCTCCTGAAGTATTTTTAACTGTACTTTTTGAGCTCACAACCTTTTTTCCTGAAGCATCAAAAAGAATATTTTCTATAGTCAAATTTCGATCTGAAGTTCCGTAATTTTTGATTTCTGTAGTCGTAAGCAAAATCGCTTTTTGTTTCGAAACCGATTTGTCGTTCCAGATATGAACGCCAAAAGGTTCGATTCTAACATCATTTGTAACGACTAAAGAAACTGGTCTAAAAATCCCCATTGGCTGAGAACCTTCTGAAAATCCCCATTCGCCAGAACATCCTCCACAAACCCACGGAAGATCGGCAATAAAAGAAGGATGTGATGCTTTAACTAAAACCTGGTTTTCTTTTTCTAAAGAAACGGCTTTCGTAATATCAAGCGTAAAAGTGGTTCGTCCACCTTTGTGTTCGCCCACTTTTTTTCCGTTTACCCAAACTGTCGCGTAAGAACTAACGCCTTCAAAAAACAAAAAGAGCCTTTTTCCAGCCGTAGCTTTATCGAGTTTTAATGTTCTTTTGTACCATGCAGTACCGTGTAAATTTCCATGCTTTGTTCTTCTGAAACCATAATACTGATCCCAATTGTGAGGCACACTAACCTGCTGCCAATTGGAATCAGTTTTTGGATGGTCTACAAACCTCTCTTCCTGCACCGGAAGATTTTCCAATATTATAGTTTCCCAAGACGAATTCAGTGAAATCTCTTTACGAAACTTCCCTGAATCTTTGCTCTGACTCCAAACAAAGCAAAGACTTGAAAAAAAACAAAAAATAAAAAAAACTATTCTGTTCATATTTTTAAAAACCATATAAGTTATATAAGGTTGTTTAAGTTTTGTTGTACATCCTGCAAGGTTTTCAAAACCTTATAGGTTTAAATTTTTAATTTACGCCAATTTTGTCATTTCGACGAAGGAGAAATCTCCGCAAGTAACTCCGTATAGAAATGTCGCCAATCTTTGTCGAGCTTCTTGCGAAGATCCCTCGTTCCTCGGGATGACAAGATTGTGTTTATACTCTTGTTCGCGTGAGGGATGGCAGTGGAGCTCTTTTTTGAGGCGATTTTTCTTCGCCTCAAAAAAAGCGGGAACGTACAGCCCGATTCGCCGCGGCGAACACGCTATAATTATTCTTAATAAAACAACCAATCAACTGCTGCTTTTTCTCCAGCATCAATATATCCAACATCACGTGGTGTAATGTTTTGATCGGCGTCGATGAAACCTAAAATCAATACTTTTCCTTTTCCTAGATCTAATTTATTTTCTCCAGGTTGGAAAGTATACGTATGAATATTTACACGTGGTAAATCTTTCAAGTTCATGGCGCTTGCCAGAATCACTTCGGCTTGACCGTGAGCATTTCCTGCAGCATCGGTTTCTAAACTTGGAGGCAATAAAAATCTCTTTTGATCTGAATTGAAATACCCAACTACTAATTTAACCGCTTTTGTATTTCTAAACTTCAAATGAGTTCCTTTTTCGTTTTGGTCGTTTTCTACAAATGAAAATCCTCTTAGGTTTTGAAGTTCAGGAGCTATTTTTGTCAATTCAGAAATATCTGTTCCGTAGACTTTTGTTCCAGTTTTCACTAAATAAGTTCCCGGTTTTTCATCAATAAAAGTTACATCAGCAGTTTTCCAAGGTTTTCCTTCTTTGCTTTCTACTTTTCCATCTTTTGAAGATTTTAACTTATCTAGATTTCTTTTGAAATTAGCTAATTCGCGTTCGTAATGTGGTAACAATTCAGCCCAAGTTTTATTGTTTCCGTCGTCTCCTCCAATTGGAATTCTACGTTGTGCAGTCTGCATACTATTCGCATAGTAATACGTGTCTTTTGTCAACTTTACCAATAATTCGTAGTGCTCCAAACTTTTTTCTAAATGAGGCATTGCTTTGTCTAAATCGGCAATATCATTTGAATAACTGTATCTTAAAACCAACAACGCTGCTTTTACTTTTTCTGAAAAGAAATCTGCGAAAGCTTTATACGCATGCATATCATTTTTAAGACGTGCAAATTCTTCTTTGTCTTTTGTTACGCTTGCTTCGGCTTTGTCTATGGCTTCAACGGCTAATCTTCCGTGTTCTGTGATTTCAGCAATAATCTGCGTTGGAAGTTCGCCAGAATGCGGTTCTTTATTCCATTCTTTTTTAGCATATTCTAAAAGCAATTCGCCCGCTGGTCCGCAAGATTCGTGGAATCCTGGATATACTCTCCATTTTGACGGATTCACCAATTGGCTTTCGAACATTCCTAACAATAAAGTCTGTCTATTTCCTTCTGTGATTCCGAAACGTCTTAAAGTTTTTGGAGCAATTTCTCCTGTTTCTTCGTACGCTTTTAAAATATTATTTGCTGCTTCTTGAGTCGTTCCGAATTTCGCAGCTAAATCCTTATCCCAATATTTAACTTCTTCGTTTCTGTCTCTTTTGCTGTCCCAAGCATATCTTGCCCAAGCTTTGTACCAAATCCAATCGCGATCCATTTCTAGTAAACGCTCGCCCGATTTTGTTTTATCGGCAGAATATGGCCAATCCCAGTAAGAAGCTTGCGGATATAAGTGTAATGCATTTGCTCCGTGTACGCTATGCATTGCTTTAACTGTTTTTTGGATAAAATCTGGAGAACCGTATCTAAAAGGTTCTAAGTTTGCCAAAATATGGACATTCTCAATATGAATTGATTTCAAAGCGCTCAATTGTTTGTGCGTTTCTCCCCAAGGTCCGCCTGGTGTATAAGTCGTTAAAGACTCACCTGTATATTTACTTTCCGTATAAAGATTTTTGTATAACGGAAGTGATTTTTCCATAACCAAAGGTCCGTCTGTATCATGAGAACGCAAAATAATCGGCGGTTCTTCAGTTTTCCCTAAAGCTTGCAAACCATCACGAACACCTGGAATAATCGTTTTTGTAAACCATTCAACGTCATCATCAACCGTATTAATTGCTTCTCCCAAACAAACCATTAAACCAACGTTTGGATATTTTTCGATGAAAGCTGCAATTGATTTTCTAGTATAATCTGACAACAAAGGCGTGATTGGTCTTGAACGATCTTGCGTTTTTATGTTATAATGCTCTGCGAAAGGCTTAGAAACAATAATGTTATAAAACATCTGAATTACCCAAATTCCTCTTTTGTTAGCTTCAACCGTTAGGAATTTATAGATTTCTTCGTTCTTTTTGAAATCTTCATCGCTTACTTCAACTGCAAACGGATATTCTTTCAATTTTACCAAAGAAGCAAATGGGTGTCCGTTCCATAAATACAAAGAATTCATGCGGTTGTCTAACAACATATCTAAGTATTTAATCCAAAGCGTTTTATCGTAAAACCAAGGAAAAGTTTCGGGCGTATACGGATATTCGTAAACATCACGTCCTGGAAGATAAACAGGTTTCTGCATTCCGATACAAGCACCGCGCAAAACCATTTCTGGACTATCTTCAATATTAATTTCTGAAGGAAGCTGACCTGAAGTTTTAATTCTGTCTACCAATTCCATTGCACCGTACAAAGTTCCGCTTGCATCTGTTCCTTCAATGAAAATTATATTTTTTTGAGTACGAATTAAAAAACCTTCTTTCTTGGTTAATTTGCTATCATCGATTTTAGCACTTTTCGCATTCTTTTTCCAAAAATCAGTTCCTTTTTCTCCAATAACAATTACTTTATCTTTTGAACTTTTTAATTTATCGGCAGAAGCAACTGTAAAACCTTTAGCTGAAAGTGTTTCTGATAATTTCTCTGCTCCAAATTTTGCTCTTGGCGAACTCGCATCACTAACAATAGTAATGTTTTGCGCTGTCGCGAAAGAGACGAAAAGACATAAAAAAAGTAATTGTAAATATTTCATAGTATGCTGTTTTTTATTCATTAAAATTCCCATAATGTTTGTCATTTCGACGAAGGAGAAATCTCCACAAGTAGCTCCACACAGAAATCGCCAATCTTTATAGAGCTACTTGTGGAGATCCCTCGCTCCTCGGGATGACAAAAATGAGAGTAAAAAATCTGCGCAAAAAAATCACGCAGATCTGTAGTGAAAAATTGTGTTGTTTAACTTTTACATATTTTCACCTATTTTCTTTTTAATTCTGGAAGATTTTCTTCAAATAAGCTACGTTTGCTCCGTAATTGGCTTTTACATTATGAACTTGATTGACATCTCTCGAACGTTCTACAATTAACCATCCGCTCCATTTCATTTCGTCCAAAGTTTGTTTGATTTTCGGCATATCGATCGCTGGGTCGTTTTCTAACCAAAATTGATCGGTATTTGAAGCGTGAATCTGCGCTACATATTTTCCTAAAATCTTTAATTCTGAAGCAATATCTCTTTTATTGTCTAATGCATTAGCAAAGTTGAAAGAGCTTTTAATGTATTTTGAACCGACTTCATCTAAAAGTTTTTTCTCTTCTGTTGCGCTTAAAGAAGTTTCAATTGCAATTACACCGCCAATTTTCCCCACTTCTTTTCCTGCCCATTGCAATCTCTTAATTACTTCTGGACGCAGTTCTGGATTTTTAACTAAATCGGTTTGTGTTCCCAAAGGCAAATAAGCCACTTTTACTTTCATGTTTTTCATCGCTTGGACACAATCGTTAATCATTGGCGTGATTTCTCTTGTGGCAAATGATTGCGCATAAAATCCTGACATGGCAATGGAACTGATTCCAACTCCAGTTTCTTTCGATTTATCCAAGAATTTCTGTCTTTCTACAGGATCGCCCAATTTGCTGTCAAAAGTTGGTCTGTTTCCTAAACCTCCCATGTCTAGTTCGATTCCGTCAGCTTTTATTTCTGCTGCTAAAGCAAAAGAACCTAGTTTTTGTCTTTTTAAAATCATCCAATCACAAACCGCAACTTTATATTTTTGCTTTTTGTTTGAAGACTGAGCCGTTGCACAGCTATTGAATGTTGTTGATAGAACAACAAGCATGGCAATTAATAAATGTTTTTTAGATTTCATTCTTATATTTTTTTCTGCCACAGATTAAAGGATTATTTGGATTAAAAAATCTACGATATCTGCTAAATCTGCGGGAAAAAATTTTACTCTCGCAGATTGAGCAGATTTTGGAGATTAATTAGAATTAAAATCATTTTTAATCCTTTTAATCTGTGGCTAATATTTTTACTCTTCTTCCGCTTTTACAGCTGTCACCACTTTTCCTTCTTCACCTGGCCAAACACCATTTTTGATTGGAAGTGCCACTAATTTACTTGGATCAACTTTTACATATTTCAGTTTTTCTCTTCTCCAAGTGTATACAATATGCACCATTCCGTCTGAACCTTGAATCATGGAAGGATAAGAATATTGGCTGATTTTTGAATCTTCTAAAACCAAAGCTGCGTTCCAGTGAATTCCATCTTTAGAAACCGAGACATTCAAAGGCGTTCTTGGACCTTTTGCTTCTTTTCCAGGAGGAAGAACGTGATTGTAAACTAATAAATGTCTTCCATCTTTTAAGGTTACAGCATCAGTTCCTGAGTTGTTATTTGGTAGTCCTATTAACTCAATATCTGACCAAGTTTTTCCGTTGTCTTTTGAGAAAGTGCTGAAAATTGCTCTGTTTCGAGTTCTTCCAATGGCTTGAATGCTTCCGTCTTTATGGAATAAAATACTTGGCTGAATCGCATTGATTTTCTGTTTTCCTCTTGGAAGCGTATCGCCCATTACCCAAGTTTTTCCGAAGTCTGGAGTAGATTCCATACGAAGTCTCCATCCGTCGCCTTCGATACTTGACGGACATAATAAAGTTCCGTTGCTTAATAAAACAGGTTTATTTTTGATTGGTCCTAAGAAACCATCAGGCATTTTTTGAGCTTCAGACCAAGTTTTTCCTCCATCAGATGAAGTTCTGATTACACCCCACCATTCCGATGGTTTTGGTCCGATTTTGTAGAAAAGCATTAAATCACCACCTGGAATTTGATATAAAACTGGATTCCAAGTTGGTAATCTTGGCCCTTCTTTCATCACACCGTCAGCTACTTTTACGCCTTCATTCCAAGTATCGCTTCCTTTTGGTTTGATTGCAACGTAAATGCAAACATCTGGATGTCTTTCATGCGTTCCTCCAAACCAAGAAGCAACTAAATCACCATTTGTAGCTTCGACAATTGTAATCGCGTGGCAAGATGGATAAGGCGCTTTATCGTAAACAAATTGATCTACTAAAATACCTTCTTTCCAAGTCTTTTTTTCTAAAGCCGATTTACAACTTCCTAAAAGGAAAAGTCCAAACAAGACAAATGCTAATTTTATGATCTTCATTCTTAATTAAATTATGAATTATTTTTTTTGACTATAAATATATACCTAACATTTTTTTAGGTAAAAATATTTATTAAGTGTAAAAATAACACTAAAAAATTAACAATGTATCCTGTACTGTCCCGAAAAACTAAAAATGCAGCTTATTTAACGTTTACCGCATAATTTCCTGACGAAAGTGTAACGATAACCTGATTTTTGTCTTTAGAATAAGTGAAAGAAGTCTTATCTAGCTTCTGTTTGTTGATTGAAACAGCTGAAATATCATTTGCTGGAAGATATACAACTGCAGAAGTATTCGCAGGAATTGTAATATTCCAAACTAAAGCTTTTTTGTCTTTTTTCCAATCGCTTTTAATTGTTCCATAAACTGATTCGTAAGAAGCATTTACATAAGTCAATCCAGCATTGAAATCTGGTTTCATGATAATTTGCTTGAATCCCGGAGTTTCAGGATTGCTTTTGATTCCTGCCATGTTTTCGTAATACCAAATCAATAGATCACCTAAAAGCATGACGTGGTTTTGCGAATTCATCGCTGGATCTGCGGTGTTTCCGTTCCAAAGTTCCCAGATTGTAGTCGCACCGTTTTCGACCATATACCCCCAACTTGGATAGGTTTTATTTGAAGCTAATTTGAAAGCCAAATCGCCACGACCAAAATTGGTTAACGTTCGCATTAAAAACTGTGTTCCAATAACTCCTGTACTTACGTGACCGTTTTTCGTTACTTCAACTTCATGTGCCAAGTTTTCGAATATTTTGATTTGAAGTCCTTCTGGAACCATTCCGAAAGTTAAAGGCAATAAATTGGCTGTTACGGTATTATTGGCGTAGCTATTTTTTTCTGTATTCAAATATTTTGCATTGAATGCTTTTTTGATTCTTGAAGCCAAATCATCATAATGCTGAATATCATTTCCTTTTTTAGAAATCACAGCAAATTTCTTCATGATATTCAAAAGCTGATAATAAAACGCGCTTGAAATCAATTCACCATCCGTTAAACGAGCAGGATCTTTCGAACGGATTAATTCTAAAGATTCTGGCGGAACGCACCAATCGCCATATTTATCTTTGGTCATTAAATCATCAACTAAATAATTTTCTTCCATATAATCCATCCATTTTTTCATGTACGGATATTGTTTTTCTACGACTTTTGCATCTCCAAACTGCTGATACAGCATATCGGCAACCGTGATATACGTTCCTGGCCAAGTCACATTATCTCCGTAATAACGCCAAAAAGCAGGCGCAACATCTGGAAGTCCGCCATCTATGGTTTGTGAGTTTTTAATATCATCTAACCATTTTGCGTATAAAGTCTGATTATCGAACAAGAAACTTTCGCCATAAGCACCAGTTGTTCTGTCTCCTAACCAAGGCTGACGCTCGTTTCTTTGCGGACAATCGATTGGCATTCCTTTGTAATTCCCACTAATTCCCCACCAAGCATTCTTAAAAATCTGATTAATTATTGGATTCGAAGAATCAAAAGTTCCTGTAGTTTGAATATCATCATAAACTACTTTTCCAACAAAATTTTCTAGAGTTGGTTTTGTCGTAAACCCTGAAATTTCAACAAATCTAAATCCGTGGAAAATAAAACGAGGTTCCCAAACTTCTTCTCCTTCGCCTTTTAAAGTATAAATATCTGTAGTTTTCGCATCACGCAAATTAGCAATGTATAACGAACCATCCGGCTGAAGCGATTCGGCAAATTTCATCGTGATTTTATCGCCTTTATTACCTTTGACTTTCAACTGCAACCAGCCCACCATATTTTGTCCCATATCTAAGATATAAGTTCCTTTTGGTGTTTGTTTTATCGAAATAGGTTTTACTTCGCGCTTTACTTTCATATTAGCCGACATCTGTCCTTCGTAGAATCCGCCTGGTTCTTGAACATATTCAGCAGAAAGCCATTTTTTATCATCGAAATTAATGGTATTCCAGCCTTTCATTTCTTTGCGAGCATCGTATTCTTCTCCGTCGTATTCGTTGTTCGATAAAATTGGTCCATCAGTTGTGATTTTCCAAGTATCATCTGTTCTGATTAAGTCTTTGCTTCCATCGGTATATTCCACAAACAACTGCAAAGCCATTTTAGGATAACCAAAAGTTTTGATTTTATATGGTTTGTAATCCTGACGCATCGTAAAAAAACGTCCATTTCCTAAAATCGTTCCCAACATGTTTTTGCCTTCTTGCAACTGCGAAGTCACATCAAAAACATTGTATTTTACATTTTTCGTATAATCTGTTGGAACTGGAGCTAAAACCTGATCTCCAATTTTATTTCCATTAATGTAAAGTTCATATAATCCCATTCCGATAATATAAACCTTAGCATTTTTGACTTTCTTTTTCAGGTTAATTTCTTTACGAAGATAACGCGCTGATAATCTAGAATACTGTGAAATACTATCGCCAGGAGATGTTTTTTCGTAACCAATCCAACGAGTAGATTTCCAATCTGCATAAGTCAAAATCCCGATGCTGAAATGTGCATTTTCTTTCGATTGAGTTTCTCCTTTATTCGTAAAAACCGTTACTTTCCAGAAAATATCTTGACGGTCTTTCAACTTTTTTCCGTTGTAAATTACATTTACAGAAGCGTCACTTTGTACTTTTCCGCTATCCCATAAATCGCCATTTCCGGCATTTAGTTTTTCTAAACTTGAAGAAGCTATAATTTGATATGCCGTTTGTTTTACATCGTTTACATCTGCTTTTATTTTCCAACTCAATCTTGGCTGTAAAACGTCAATTCCTTCTGGATTGGTCAGCATTTCGCATTTTAAATCACTTACAACAATTTTGTTTTGGGCTTTCGCCGAAATTGTGAAAAGTGAAATGATTAAGGTAAGATGTAAAAAAAACTTTTTCATGGCATTGTGATTAAGCTTTTGAGGCTTTTTTTTGTTCTCTCGCAGATTTTACAGATTGAGCAGATTAATTTTTTATTTTAAAATCTCCTAAATCTGCAAAATCTGCGAGAGTAAATTTTATTTTCATTTTTTGATGACAAACTAATCCTAAAATTTAAGGATTAATAAACCTTTTTAATTTATCAAGCGTACTTAAACTTTCAAATTCGATTTTATTCTGTTCTAAAAATTTACTTGTTTTCCAACGCATTTTCCATTCAGGATCTTTCAGCTTTTGTCTCAACTTAGAAACCAAAGCCAAATTACTTTTCAAAACGCCCTCATCAGACCAGTCTTGAAGAAATTCCAAGACATTTAAACGAACATCTAATTGCCTATGATCTAAACCTTTCAATAATGTTTCTCTAACTTTTTCTGCACTATATGAAGTTATATTCTCGACCAAAATCTCATACAAGACAGGAGTTAGTTCTTTAATTTTATTCTGATTTAATGCTATCTGATAAACTCTAGTAAATTCATCACAAAGAAAATCTGCCCATTTATCAATATCTTCATCTTCACTCAGCGAATAATAAACAAAACTAACTTTATCAGGCTGTGCAAAAAGTTGCTTTTCGCAAAATCGCTTTACACCTTCAAGGTCTTTTACAGCTAATTTTTGGACGTCTTTTATCGCCTCTTCTGAATCATCATGTTCAAGATCATAATATTGCTCTAAAGTTATGATCTCGTCAAAATCATGTATTGGTAAGTAAACTGCTTTATTTTCATTCATAGGATTTGGAGTAAATTTTGGAGTATATTTTTTTATGAGTTCTTTTATTTCATTTTCAGTTACATCATAATCATCAATTTTTATTTCGATCGTTTCCTGTTTATAAACAAAAGTCAGGTAAAACTCTTTATAAGACATATTGAACTTGGCCGTATGTTCTGTCTTGAAAAAAACTCTTGGAAATACAATATCTTTCCATTCAAAAAAAGCCTCATTGAGTTCTATTCCTTCTTGTGAAAATATTATTTTTTTATGAAATTTAGAAAATGTCATTACCGCTTTTATACCATAAACAATGATAAATAGAATTGCAACAACAGGTAACGCCAGATGAGAAAACTTAAATGTAATCCTTTCAAAGTCTGTTCGAGAAAAAAGATAAATACCTAATACCACAAAAACCAGATTCCATAAAATCTGAAATATACCTCCCTTGATTGAATAATTTAATACTGTTTTCTCCAAATTTTATTCTTTAATTAATCTGTTATAACTTTTTCTAATCTTTCAGAAAATGCAATTTCTTTTCCGTTTTTGAAAACTCTAAAACCTTTTCCTTTTTTATATTTTTCTCCTGTTTTATCCCAAAGAATGGTAATTATATTGCCGTGATACAAAACATTATCGAGACAAAACCAATCCCATTTTTCTTGCGGAATCAACGGATTTACTTCAATCTTTTCATCAGCTCTCGGACGTAAACCGACCAAACCTGTAATCATTAAATCGTTGAAAGTCGAGTGATTGTAATAACGGCTTCTTTCTCTGTCGCCCATTAACCAATAACCAGTCGTTTCGTCCAAATATTCACCAAGATAAGGTTTTCCTCTGTAATACTGCGATTGCACATACAATTCCATTTGTTTGAAATAATCAGGTTTTCCAACAAAATTCTGATTGTAATCGTTTAGAACATTGGCCATAGCGGTCAAAGTCTGCGAACTTGCAAAAGGCCAGATTGCACCGTCCCACTCACAAGTTCCGGTTCCGTGAGTTCTAAAACGCGGACTTCTTCTTTCTGCCGTTGTTAAACCAAACGGGGCTGAAAATCCTTTTTCATCTTTCACTTGTTCCCAAGCTTTTTCAAATCCTTTTCCTTTTTCTGGAAGATTAAAATACCACGGAATAAATCCGATCGCCTCGCGGACTTGTGCCAGTGTATCTTTTTGCGTCAAAGTTTCAAAGAATTCACTTTTTGGATTCCATAATTTCGTTTCCACTAATTGCTTTAAATCATCAGCTTTAGCTTTGAATTTTACTTCAGCATCTTTGTCGCCTTTCATTTCAGCCATTTTAGAAATCGCTATAGCATTTCCGTACATGTAACTGTTAATCGTTGGTCTTGCATTTTGTACTTTTCGTCCGCCACTTAAAGATTCTTCCATTCCATCTTTTACATCATGTTGCCAAAATAAACCATCTTTTCGTTGACGGTCTTTTTCCCAAACGGCATAATCTGTAACCATGTCTGGGTATAGATCCAATAAGAATTTTTCATCTTTATTCACCAAATAACGATTGTATAAAGCATCGGCTGTCCAACTGCTAAATTTATACAATTTGTTCATCGGTTTTCCGTCATTGCCTCGGTACCAAAGCTTCACATCTTGTTCAATATATTTTGGATCATGAACCCATCTGAATTCATTGATATGATGCCCCAAAGCACAACTGATCATATTGTATTTATCAGCATACGAACGGTCTACCAAAAACTCCGTAATAGCAAATCCTTGCGGTGTATTTTTGATATGTTTTCGAACGCTCCACCATCTGAAATAATAGATTTCTTCAAAATTTTGCTGCGGACATTCAAACAACGGAATATTTTTTTCCATCCAAGTCCAAGCACTATCATTCGGAATGGCAAATTTTAAATTCTCATCTTCCATCGTGTTGAAATAATCAACATAATGTTTGAAGTCTTTTTCTTTTAAAATAGCCGATTTTCCTAATTGTGAAGATCCTGCGCCAGATTTGCAACCGCTGTTTAAGCAGGCGATTACAATGGAAAGGGCTATTATTTTATGTTTGAAATTTGTCAACATTTAAAATTCAATCTTTTAAAGTTAAACCATATAAGTAATATAAGTTCAATTAAGCATTACTTTATATTTTCTTATATCACTTATATGGTTTTAAAATATTTTTAATTCCCAGTAAAAGTATATGTCTGTCCTGCTTTCATATTCACATCGTAAATATTATAATTAGGCAGTTTTACTTTTTCCAGTTTTGCTTCACTTGAAATAATCGGTTTCTTCACTTCAACATCATAAAACAACGGATTTGTGTTTTTACCTTTTGCTTTTTTGATTGAAGAACCACTCAAAGTATTTTCTACTTTCAAACGACAGTTTCCTCCAATTTTTGAATAGATTTTTAAAGTCAAAACTTTATTGTTTTTCCAAGTCATATTGATTACGAAACCGCCTCTTGCTACTAAACCTTTTATACTTCCGTCTTTCCAAACCGTTGGTAAAGCAGGTAATAATTGAATCGCTCCTTCTTGACTCTGCATCAACATTTCGGCAAAACCAGCTGTGCAACCAAAATTTCCATCAATTTGAAAAGGCTGATGCGCATCTAACATATTCGGATACGTTCCTCCTCCTTTTCTTTGGTCAGCCGTTACTAAATGCAATTGATCCTGAATCAATTTATAAGCATGATTTCCGTCTAATAATCTCGCCCATAAATTCACTTTCCAGCCCATTGACCAACCTGTAGATTCGTCTGTTCTATAAATCAACGATTGTTTCGTAGCTTCAAATAATTCTGGTGTTTTAATTGGCGAAATCTGATTACTTGGATACAATCCGTACAAATGCGAAACGTGTCTGTGATTGTCTTTTGGATTATCCCAATCGTCTTGCCATTCCTGTAACTGATTGTGTTTTCCAATTTTCATTGGAGGCATTTTTGCCAAAGCATCGCTAACTTTTTTCATATAAGCAGCATCTGGAGAAACCAATACCGAAGCTTCGATAACATGCGTAAACAAATCAAAAATCAACTGATTGTCCATCGTTGTTCCTGATGCAATTGTTGCTTTTCCGGTTCCGCCAGCGTGTGTGTTTTCTGGAGAACTTGAAGGTACCACAACCAAATATCCTGTGTTTGGATCTACAATCATGAAGTCCAAAAAGAAGTCGGCAGCGCCTTTCATAATTGGATAAATTTCTGCTAAATACTTTTTATCTCCTGTATACAAATATCTTTCCCACAAATCCTGACAAACCCAAGCACCACCTGTCGGCCACATTCCCGAAGCAGCTGAATCAACTGGAGCTGTAACACGCCAAATATCAGTGTTATGATGCAAAACCCATCCGCTAGCATTGTACATCATTCTAGCCGTTTCTGCGCCTGTAACACTTAATTCTTTTGCCATTTGAACAAACGGTTCGTGCATTTCCTGAAGATTTGTTACTTGCGCTGGCCAGTAATTCATTTCAGCATTGATGTTTGTCGTGTATTTGCTGTCCCAAGGCGGTGTTACCATATCGTTCCAAATTCCCTGTAAATTGGCTGGCTGTCCGCCTGGCTGAGAACTTGAAATTAAAAGATAACGTCCAAACTGGAAATATAAAGCGGCCAATTGCGGATCGAATTGTTTCGAGAAATCTCTAATTCTTTCGTTTGTTGGTTTCTTAACTAAATCATTCGAACCTAAATCTAAAGAAACTCTGTTGAAGAATTTTTGGTAATAATCAACATGTGCTTTTTTGATTTCGTCGAAACTTTTTGGCAAAGCCTGATCTAAAAACGATTTGCTCTTCGCGATTTCGTCTCCAGAAATATCTTGGTAGTTTTTAAAATTAGTTGCAATTGAAATATATAAAGTTACTTCATCAGCTTTGTTGATGCTTAAAACGCCATTGCTTGCATCAATTTCTCCTCCTTTGTTTTTAGCCGTAAGTCTTCCTTGAAATTTTACTTTTCCTTTTACATTTTCAAAATTTGTTCCTGTTCCAGAAAGTATAATTTGGTTTCCTTCCGTCGAAGCCACAGTTTTATCAATCGGACTGTTCATGAAAACGTTACACGTAATCTGACCTGGTTTACTCGCAGAAAGTTTTACTACAATTACCTGATCTGAAAATGCGGTTAAAATTTCTCTTGTAAACTCAACGCCATTTACTTTGTATTTTACTTTTGCAGTAGCATTGCTGATATCTAAATCTCTGTAATAATCAGTATATTTTTGATGTCCGGCGAATGAAATATAAACGCTTCCAAAAGTCTGATACGGCATTCCGTCATTGGTTTGCGACATGATATCTTTCGTAGCCAGATCTTGGGCTTCGTCAAATTTTCCATCAAAAATAAGCTGTCTTACTTTCGGCAAAGCTTCAATTGATTTTGTATGCGCATTGCTGTTTGGAGATCCTGCCCAAATCGTTTCTTCGTTCAATTGCAAACGCTCAACTGCTGGATCACCAAAAACCATTGCGCCCAAACGTCCATTACCTAATGGTAAAGCTTCGTTCCAGATTGCTGCTGGTTTATCATACCATAATTTCAGGTCGTTTTGTGCCGTTGCAGTCAACGAAAAAATTCCAAAACAGATTGCTGTGATTTTAAATTTTAACTTCATAAATATGTTTTTCTTTTTGCCACGAATTACACGAATTGCACTAATTTCTTTTTTAATTTTTATTCAATTTCTCTAATTTATTTTGTCACAGATTAAAATGATTATTTGGATTTTTTTCTGCTAAATCTGTGAAAATCCTTTAATCTGTGGCAAAAAAATAATTCGTGCTAATTAGTGAAATTCGTGGCAAACCTAATTATTTCTTAACCTCATAAACCTTCAGATTTTTTTCTCCGAACATTTCATATAATTTGTTGATGTCTTTTAGAGCATTTGCTGGAAGTTTTTCTCCTTTATCTCCAAAAACAAAAAGCTTTTCTTTTGGTTCAATTACACAAGTCGATTCGTCGATTTCGCCTTTATCATTCTTTACTTTATTCAAATCTAAATTTAAATATTTCGCCATAAATGGATACAAAGCCATACGTTTCGAGATTCCGAAATCATGTCCTTCTTTTGCAAAATGAGCATTTTCTACTAAATCTTTCTTGCCATATAATTCATAAGTTCTTTGAATGAACGGAAACTCCAATTCTGGAACTGCTAACGTCCAATCTTTTCCATCAGAAACAATTAATTGTGGTTTTGGAGCCATCATAGCTGAGATTTCCGCATTGTTTGTTCCGTTTCCGCACAAGTGAATTCCGCGTCCGCTTTCGCATGGACATCCACCTGAAAAGTGAGACGAAACCATTACAACTGGAGCTGAAACTTTTACTCTGTCATCAATCGCTGCTAGAAACATTGTGTGCGATCCTCCGCCAGAACCTCCTGTAACACCAACTCTTGTCATATCAGCATTTTTTACGGTTGCTAAATAATCCAAGAAACGAATTCCCGTCAATACCTGAACTGTAGATGCAATGCTGTTTCTGTGCGTTTCTTCAGGAAATTGCAATAACGATTCTCCCCAAGCAAATAAGTCATAACCAACAACAATTGCTCCCATTTTTGCCATCATGGCACATCTGTACTGCTCGTCTTTTCTATATCTTCCGTCACCAAAATGTCCGTCGGGAGTTAGAATAACAGCAGCTTTTTTATTTAGCGGATACGGTTTATAAATCGAACCCGTCGCGTAAACCCCTGGTAATATTTCCAAAGCTATATTTTCAACACTGTAGTCTTTGTAGATTCTTTTTGGAGTTAAAAGTGGTTTAGACTTAGGTGTAGGGGGCGCCTTATCCAAACCAAATGATGCAATCATACAAGCTTTTAACTCCGTTTTGCGTTTTTCCCATTCTTCTTTAGTCGAATAAAGGCTTTCCAAGTAAAACAAACGTTCTTTTCCTTTATCGACGGAAACTTTATGGTTTTCATATTTACGAATGATATACGTTCCATCCGGCTGTTTGAAATACATCAATTCGAACGGAGCCAAAATATTAGTCAGCGAAAGCGGCAGATTTCCCGGTTCGATTCTCCAATCGGCATAATCCAGTTCTTTTCCTTTTAGTAAACCTCTGTCATCGTTGATTGTTACTTTAAAAAGCGTTTCAATTTTCTTTAAAGTTTCTGATACTGGTTTTCTAAAATTAGTATCAGAAGTACTTTGTGCATTCGCAAATGTCAAAGCAAAAATGGAAACTAAGATGATGTATTTTATTCTTTTCATTATTATATTTTTTGAATTACCTACAATTTTAACTAGAGGCAATTGTTTTTTTCTGAGCTTATTTACAATTCATAACTCATAACTCATAATTACAACTTACATTCTATAGTATAAGTTCCTGAACCAAGTTCTAGCATTGGCTTTTTATCTTTTTCATTAAAACCTGCCCTAACCTTTTTATCATCAATTTTTATTTCTGAATTCTTAGAAACAGGCAGTTTAATTGTCGCTGTTGTATTCACAGGAATTCTAACATTCAAGATAAACTTGCCGTCTTTTTTCTCCCAAGAAGAAGCAATTTTTCCGTAAACCGATTGATAATCCGCTTTCGCGAAAGTCATATCGCCAACTACTTCAGGTTGAATGAAGAAATGTTTGAAACCCGGTTTTTCAGGATCAGACACAATTCCAGCTAAACTTTGGTAAAACCATTCTTCAATTTGTCCTAACATAAAATGATTCCACGAATTTCCTTTTGTTGGATCCCATTGTTCCGTTAAAGTGGTCAAGCCAAATTTAATCTGAAAACCATAACCCGGCGCATCGTAATGATTGTGCATTTTGAACATGGTTTCATTTTCGCCGTTTCTCGCTAAAGTTTGGAATAAATAACGATTTCCAACATCTCCCGTTGTCAAACGATCTCCTTTTTCTTTGATATCAGCCAGTAAATTCTGCATAACCGCTTCTTTGTATTGCGGTTCTACGATATTCATAAAAATCGGAACTGAGTTACTAAACTGACTGTTCGTACCGTATTGTTTGGTTTCTGAATTGAAAAATTCCTTGTTGAAAGCCATTTTTATTTCAGAAGCTAATGCTTCATATTTCTCAAAATCTTCCGTTTTGCCTAATAACTTAGCAGCTTTAGCAGTCAAATACGCTCCGTAATAATAATGCGAAGTAGCTGAAAGCGCAATCGGACTGTTTTTTGAATATCCAGCCGCATGAGTTCCGTAATCGTACCAATCGCCCAATCCGTGAGACACAATATGGTTTGTAGATTTCGTTTCCAGATAGTCGACATACTTTTTCATGATAGGAAAATATTTCTCTAATAATGAAGTATCTCCGTAATATTCGTAATACATCCAAGGCAGAATTACACCTGTAACACCCCATTCTGGAGAATCGGTAAAATCGCCACCAAAAATCACATACTCTGGAACAATAGACGGAATTAAACCACTATCTCGTTGTGAATCAGAAATGTTCTGCATCGTAGCCGGAATATAATTTTCTAAATTATAATTGAACATTAAACCCGGGCCATTTAAATGAATTTCTTCTAACCATCCTAATTTTTCACGTTGCGGACAATCCGTAAAAACGCTTTGAAAATTACTTTTTATCGAGTTGTTTATCAGCTCATGTGTTCTATTGAAAATTTCATTTGAACAAGCAAAACTTCCCGCTTCACCAGCCGAATTGTAAATGAAATTTGATTTTAAATCTACTAAAGTTGGAAACTCCGCATTCTTAGCATCTTTGTAATTAATATTTTCAATTTGAACATATTGATAACCGTAGAAACTGAATTTCGGTGTCCATTCTTCAACTCCATCGCCTTTCAAAGTATAATCGTAATAATAAGGTTTTCCAGATCTTCCTTGAGCGATTGTCCCTTCTTCATTTAATCCTTCCGCAACCCAAACACGAATCGATTGTCCTCTTTTTCCTTTTACTTTGATCGTTGGAAATCCAGAAAGATTTTGTCCCATATCAAAAACGTAGAAATTCGGTTTCAGCTCTTTTACGGTTTTAACTTCGTATTGTTTTTGGATAGTAACTGGCGGTGCAGTCTGCGGTCTTAAAACTCCTTTTGGCGCTTCTTGAATGACTATTTTTTTCCAATCTCTATCTTTAAAACCTTTTTTATTCCAGTCCTTTTGCTCTAAGTTGGCATTGTAATCTTCACCTCCAAAAATACTGTTATACGTAATCGGACTTTTGCTGTATTTCCAAGTTCGATCTGACTTTATAATTTCCTCTGAACCATCGTTATATTTGATTTTCATTTTGAAAAACAAAGTCGGCGGACCAAAACTCACGAAGAACTTCGTATATCTTTCAGCCAGCGTGTTGTACATTCCGTTTCCTAAAAGAACGCCAATTACGTTATCACCTTTTTGAAATTCTTTGGCACTTAATTCGTAAACATTATAGTTAACCGTTTTATCATAATCCGTCCACAAAGGTGCAAATTGGCTATTCTCTACTTTTTTCCCGTTTATCGTTAATTCGTAATGTCCTAAACCTGAAATATAGACAACAGCTTCTTTAATTTCTTTTTCTACTTCGAAAGGTTTACGAAGCATGATACTTCTACGCGCCAAAGAATCGGAAGCATTGATAAACGAATTCTTCTTTTCTCTGTTGAAAGTCGCTGTATGATACGTTCTTCCCTCAGGCAAATGACTATCTGCTTTTGTAATCGCACCAATCCAAGTTGGATTTAAATCTGATTCTAACGGAGCAGTTCTGAAAGAAGCTGTCCTACTCCATTTTGAAACTTTTCCTGATTGATTCCAAACTTTAACTTTCCAGAAATATTTGGTTTCGCTTTTTAATGCTTTTCCACTATAAACAATATGCAGGTTTTTGTCTGTATTTACTCTTCCTGTGTTCCAGATATCTCCATCGTCATTATTTAGTTTTTCTTCCGAAGAAGCTAATAAAATCAAATAAGCTAATTGTGATGCATCAGATTCTTTTGAAACTAATTGCCAGCTTAATTTTGGTTGATTCTCTACAACTGCCAATGGATTTTCAGCCATTTCTGTTGTTAAGCGTACGGGCAGAATTTGTCCTTTAGAAACTAGAGTTACTAAAAGAGAAAATGCTAATACAATGTTTTTAAAATTCTTCATCTTTACTTGTTTGTCTGCTAATTTTGTTTCTCGCAGATTTTGCAGATTGAGCTGATTTATTTTTTTGCCACGAATTACACTAATTCCTTGAATTTCATTCTAAATCAAATAAAAAATTAGTGCAAATTTGTGTAATTCGAGGCAACCAAATTATAATTTTTTAGTTACCAAAGATTCGATATTGAATACCGCTTCTGGAATTTGTTTTCCCGTTTGAGGCAAGTCATCGTAATCGTCTGTGTCTGGCGCTGTGTCTGGATTTGGCGAATGTCTTTGTTCTCCTGTGCGGAACATAATTCGCTCAAAACCATCTGTTGGTGCATAAAATATCTTTGTTGATTCTTTTCCGTCGTTTACTTTTATAGTGTATTGACGGTTTTTAGCATCTAATTTAACTGTAATTTTATACGCTTTATTTGCTTCGTATTTCGCAACCGAACTCAAACGAGCGCCATTTTTCACTTTTAATTCTCCGTCAGAATCAAAAATTAATCTTACTGAAGGCAAACCTTGTTTATTTTGGAATTCAATCTGCAATAAACCATGATTATTCTGCTCTGGCATTACAGTGAAAACAGCTTCCATTTTTGATGCGAAAGGAATCACTCGTTCAGCACGAGAATAATCAAAATAATCCTGATCTCTTAACGTCAGCCATTTTTTACCATCGGCTTTCTTTTCGATTTTTGTGGATGCCCAAGAAAGATCGTAAGTATTCCAAAGCTTCAATTCTTCTCCGTTTGGAAGCGTATTGAAAACATCATTTACATTTTCTGTCACAACAGAAGTTACTGGAACTGGAATTGATGCTACCCAAATATCCTCTTTATTTACACTGTAACCTACCCAGATTTTTCCGTCTGGCGGAGTTCCGTCGCCTTCTGTGATTCCGCGTACGTATTGAGGTCCCGCAGATTTGTAGTTTCCGCCGTAACGCATCGGACTCACTTCGCCATGAACTAATAATAAATCTTTATAATTCAGTCCGTCATCACTTGTAGAAATTGCCAAAGGCCAACGGTATTCTGACGGATTGTAAAGCGTTGCATAACGGTTATCAAATGTTTTTTGTCCCCAGATTTTAGCATTGCTGTTTACAAAACCTGGCGCACGCAACGGCATATAATCCCAAGATTTTCCCCCATCTCTACTTATAGATGTTAAAGCGTGTTTCCATAAACCAACCACATTTCCGTTTGCTAAATGATAATAGCTAAAAGCTTTGTATGGTTTCTGTAACGGAATCAATTCGTCATCGCGATCAGCTTCTTCTACCCATTGCTGCAACATCAACGGGTTAGATAAAATTTCTTCGCAGGCTTTCTTTAATCCTTTGTCTTTTGAAGCGGTATAAAATGGGAATTTCGATTTCGATTTATCCCAAGTTTTATTGTATCTGATGAAATAGATTTCGCCAAAACTTCCATCTTTTTTGATTTCACGAATCACACGTCCAATTCCTTTTCCGTCGTTTGGATCGTCTTTTTCATCCATCGCGATTCCGTAATACGCCAAAGCGAAAAGTCGTTTGTCTTTTGAAGTATAAAAGCCCATTCTTTGGTGCATAATGGCATCCAAATCTTTGGCTACACCTTCTACGCCTTCTTTTTTCCATCCGTCAGGAATTCTGTAAATTGGGAAAATAACTTCTGGTTTTGTCCAAGTTACACCGTCTTTAGAGCTCATAATTAAAGTCTGACTCGGCGGAATATGTTCTCCTGAAGGATCACTTAAATAATGTAAATAAAAAGTATTATTCCAATAAGCCATCATTGGCTGGTGATTGTACGTCCATCCAAAACCATCTGCTTTTTCGGGATGTTCACGACTTGCACGCATGATTTGTGTGGCGTGAACTCCAACTGCAGGAC